>JBCBGZ010000006.1:0-81334 GCA_038526245.1 Pseudomonadota bacterium | reverse complement strand
ACCGGTTTGAAGACTATGAGGTGGGCGAAAAGATCGACCATGTGGACGGCATGACAGTCGAGGAAGCCGAACACCAGATCGCCACCCGGCTCTACCAGAACACCGCCAAGGTGCACTTCGACGCCCATGCACAGAAAGACAGCCGCTTCGGCAAGCGCCTGATCTATGGCGGCGTGGTCATCTCCATCGCCCGCGCGCTGAGCTTCAATGGCCTGGCCAATGCCGCCGAAATGATGGCCATCAATGCGGGCACCCATGCAGGGCCGCTGTTTGCGGGCGACACGGTCTATGCCTGGAGCGAAGTGCTCGACAAGGCCGAGCTCTCCGACACGGTCGGCGCCCTGCGCCTGCGCCTGGTGGCGGCCAAGGACCAGGATGTCAGCGCCTTCCCCCTCAAGGGCGAGGACGGAAAATACCTGCCGGGCGTCCTCCTGGACTTCGACTACTGGGCCGCTATTCCGAGGCGATAGATTTCCGGCCTGTTCGCAGGCGGGCGAAATGTCTACATCTCACCCATGAGTGGATATCCTCCTTTTGATGGCTTGGCGGCGACGGCGGCGGCGCTGGTGGTTATCATTTCGGCGATCATCAGCCTGATCGGTTCGTCCTCGCGCTGGCGGGCGGTCAGTCTGGGTGTGGCCGGGCCGCAGGATCTGTGCGAGTTGACCGGCATCATCGACCCAGCCCAATTGCAGGACACGTTCGGTCCGCCCGACATGGGCCGGGTCTGGCGCAGCGTCACCGAAGCCGACGTGAAAGCCGCCCGCCGCCCCCTGGGCCACCTGATGAGCAATGCCGGCGTGGACTGGGCCTGCATCGCCGTGGCCGCGCTTTCATTCTTTCTTTCCCATCCCCTGATGAATCTGGCGCTCTTGACGGCCCTGGCCGCCCAGGTGTCCAGTTGGATTGTTGCAGCGAGGCTTCCGCGATGAGTGCGCCCACCACAGGACAGACCATGCGCGTTTGGAAAATGAACGGGGCGGGCAATGCCTTCGCCGTGTTCGACGCCCGCAGCGCGCCTTTTGCGCCGGTGCCGGCCCAGGTCCGCGAGATTTCCCGCCTGTTCAAGGCCGACCAGGTGATCGCCATTGAGCGCGACGCGGAGAAAGACGCCTTCATGCGCATCTGGAATGCCGATGGCAGCGAGGTTTCGGCCTGCGGAAACGCGACCCGCTGCGTCGGACAGCTTATCCTGGAGGAGACCGGGCGCGAGCGCGTGCGCATCCGCACCGATGCCGACACGCTGGTCGCCAGCCTTGCCGAAGGCGGCCTGATCACCGTGGATATGGGCTCGCCGCTGCTGGGCTGGGAGGATATCCCCCTCAGCGAAAAGATGGATGTGCGCGGGGTCGACGTGAAGATCGGCCCGATGGACGCGCCCTATCTCGCCCGACCCGCCGTGGTCTCCATGGGCAATCCCCATGCGGTCTTCTTCGTCGATGATGCCGAGGCCTATGACATTCCCGCGCTGGGCCCGCTGGTGGAGTGGCACCCGATCTTTCCCGAAGGCACCAATGTTGGCTTCGCCCAGGTGATCGACCGGGAGACGATCCGGCTAAGGGTGTGGGAACGCGGGGCGGGCCTCACCAAGGCCTGCGGCACCGGCGCCTGCGCCGCCCTCGTCTGCGCCGCGCGCGCGAAAAAAACCGGCCGAAAGGCGCGCCTCATCCTCGACGGCGGCGACCTCACCATAGAATGGCGCGAGGCCGACGACCACGTTCTGATGACCGGCCCCGTGGAGCTGGAGCGGACGCTGGATGTGGAGGTTTAGGGACGGGGCCCAACCGGCGGGAAATCGCCGTAAGCTGTCATTCCTACAAGTCGGCTGAGTGACTGCTTTGGGCGAGTTCAAGACTCTGCATCTTTATTTGAATCGAACGTCGACCCTGGAGGTGCAGATTCCTCGGGGCTTTGTGTCCGCTCGTCATCGGAACCGGTAGGCTCGATCAGACCATTAATAAGGTCTGCAAATCCATCTGGATAAAAGCCAAGTGCCTCAAGCCGTTTCCATTCTTTCCGGAAGATCGGTTTTGTAAGGTACCACGCCGTGTTGGCTGTCATCGCTTTCATCGCCGCGGCGTCATAGAGGCCATTTTGTTTCGCCACCCAGGCTTTCACGTTGCTGTCTAACATCACATTGAAGTAAAATAGTATTCGCGTCGCCTCTACACGATCAAGCGGTGCATCTTCGAACATGACTTTCCGGAAGATAGTCGCGAGCTCGGCGTTGTTCATGATGTCCCGGAGGCTATCCGCATAGGCCACCGAAAGGCTCTGTGAGTTCTCAATTCGGGAGATCTTGTTCGCTTGTCGTTGCTGTAGGAAGATTGCGATAAGTGAGCCAAGGATCGCAACCACCGCTATTGTTTGGCCGATATAGTAAATGCTTTCGAGGGTCATGCGTCCGGCTCCTCGGTCGATTGCTCGGTCGGCTTATCCGGGGTCGACCATGGTCGCATGCCCTCTGGAAGCGGACGATTCAGGGCGTTGGTCTCGATGTGGACGCAAAATGCTTCCGTAAAAGAAAAGCGCCGTCTCTTCCAAAATGCTTTGCCACCTGAGGTAGTCAAAATTGTTGTTACCGTCGCCTCCATACTGCGCCAGACTTCGTCTTTCAAACTGCCATCCTGCCAAAGAAAAAACGCGCTTTGCAGGTAGGAAAACTGTGCCAGCAAGCCCCCCATAAAAATGGCGTTTTCCTCATCGGATAAGCTATCGGGGTCTTTGAGCGCTTTCATCCCGATCCGGGCGCGTTCCACGCTTTCGCCCGCAAACATGTACCAGCTTGCGTAATTTTCATAGACGGACTGCGCTGCGGCCGCACGCGCCTGCTTGGTATTTTGGCGGATTTGAATACCAACGAAAATCAGCGAACCAAGAATAGCGAGGACAGCCACGATCTGGCTAACATAGTACAGTGCTTCGAGGGTCATGCGTCTGGTTCCCCTTCTGGTGCGGAAGGTGGCGATGTTTCCTCAACTGAGACCGAGCTCAAAACGCCATCCAGCCAATCAATAAAATCCGGGTCATAGACCGCGCGGGAGGTCGGTTGGCGAACAATGGAGGCCATAGGCTCCATACTGTAGTAGAACCTGATGATATTCTTCATCTCGCGTTCGTCGTGTTGCGATTTCATGGCCCGCCACTGCGCCCAATGGGTCCAGATATAAGTCGACTGCGTCCACGCTACTATGCCTGCCTCTTCCAAGCTGATGCCCCAAGTTTCGGCGAATTCCTGTAACATACCCTGCCACGCTGTGCTCGACGCTTCAGTGTTAACGCGTAAAACCTCTGGGTTTTCGGCTAACATCCGCGCTGTGGCATTGATCTCTGTTAAGCGGGTCCAACGGTTTTGATCCTTCACAGCGCGTGAATTGTCCCGGATCTGTATGCCAACAAACAACAGTGAACCGATGACTAGCAAAACGGCAATGATCTGAGTGATGTAGTAGATGGTTTCCAACAACATTCGCGTTCCCCTTAACCCGTAGCAACCTGTCGCTGTCGCACGAAAATATCCAGGGATCTGTTCTCGAGCGCGACACATCGAACCGCGGAATCATTTCTCAATGGGCGTCTTAAGCCACTCACAGGTTTGTTTTTTACCGGCAACTTCGGGCCAATCCCCGCCCCACCCCTTACCCCTTGTTCCACCAGGCGGTGTCCGTCCAGGAGCGCAGGTCGAGTTCGTGAGTCCAGGTGGAGCGGTGCTGGTGGGCGAGGTGGTAGTAGGTGTCGGCGATGTGCTCTGGCACCAGCAGACCGTCCTGGCCGCCGCGCACCTCGCGCAGCTTTGCAAACTGCTCCGGTCCCAGCATCTTGCCCAGCGTGTCGGGCGCGTCCACGGCGCCGTCGACCAGGATATGGGCCACATGGATGCCCTTGGAGGCGAATTCGGCATTCAGCGTCTGGCACAGCATGCGCCGCCCGCCCATGGCCGCGGCATGGGAATGCTGGCCACCATTACCGCGCACCGCCGCGGTGGCTGACGTCACCAGGATCGTCCCGCTGCCGCGCGCCTCCATCAGCGGGCAGACCTCCCGTGCCAGCCGGAACAGGCCGAGTGTGGCGAGCCGCCAACCCATCTCAAAGGCCTTTGGGCTGGTATCCGCCAGCGCGCGGTCCCCGATCTGGGCGCCGAGATTATAGACCACCACTTCGATCGGGCCAATGTCGCGTTCCACCTCCGCCACCCGCGCCTCGATGGCGTCGTCCTCAATGGCGTTCATCAGGAAGCCCGTCGCCGCCCCGCCCGCATCATGGATGGATTTCACAAGGGTCTGCAGCCCGGCTTCATCGCTGCGCCGACACAGCACCGCGTGATAGCCCTCCCGGGCAAACCGGGCGCCAACCGTACCGCCGATGCCAGCGCCAGCGCCCATAACAAGACAAACGGGTTTCATGGTTGCTCCCGGGTTCACCCCAAATTTGGTTGCTTTATGCAACCTACTATCATATTGGTTGCAAAGTGCAACTAAATGACTCTTAACGATGGTGAAACCTCATACGCAAAACTGTCCTGTGGCCGGGATGCTGAACATTGTCGGTGACCAATGGACCTGGCTTATCCTTCGGGAGGCATTTTACGGCGCGTCCCGGTTCAAGGAGTTTGAGCGCAACACCGGAATCGCGAAGAATTTGCTTTCCAATCGGCTGGCGCGTCTCGTCGATGAGGGTCTTCTGAAGAAGTTCGACATCGGACAAATGGGGACGCGATATGCCTATTCGCTGACCCCCAAGGGCCGGTCTCTGAACACGGTCATGATCGCCATGCTGCAATGGGGAAACGAACACCTCTACGCCGAGGGAGAGGCCCCGGTTGAGATTATCGAGCGGCAAACAGGAGTGCCGATCGGACCTTTGGTTTTACAAACCCGTGATGGCCGCCGTCTTGAGCCAAAAGACATCAAGACTGTTCCCGGCCCCGGAGCCAAAGGCGCCGTCTGCCAGCGGCTCGCCGCCATAAAAGACAATCCCTAAGCAAACCCCTCCGGAGGACCCACACCATGCCAGCCACCATCGACTTCATCTTCGATTTCGCCAGTCCGAATGCCTATCTCGTCCACAAGCCCCTGGCAGAGATCGCCGCGCGCACGGGCGCTACGGTCAATCTGATCCCCTGCCTGCTGGGCGGCATTTTCAAATCGACAAACAACCAGGCCCCGATGATGGCGTTCGGCAATGTGAAGGGGAAGCTGGACTATGACCGGATCGAGATGCAGCGCTTCATCGCAAAGCATGGGCTGACCGCCTTCCGCATGAACCCGAATTTCCCGGTCAATACGGTGATACTGCAGCGCGGCGCATTGGCAGCCGAGCGCGATGGAAAGCTGGACGCCTATGTGGAGGCGGGCCTTAAGGCCATGTGGGAGGATGGGCTGAAAATGGACGACCCGGAGGTGTTCGCGACGGCGATGACCGATGCGGGCTTCGATGGCGCGGCCCTGCTGGAAGCCACCCAGGACCCGGCCATCAAGCAGAAGCTGATTGAAAACACCACCGCGGCGGTCGAGCGCGGCGCCTTTGGCATCCCGACTTTCTACGTCGGCGAGGAAATGTTCTTCGGCAAGGAGCGCCTCGGCCAAGTCGAAGAAGAGATAGCCAAACAGGGCTGAGCGGCGGTCGCTAGACCTCGATCCCAGCTTTTTTGGCCAGCTCGGCGAGGCTCACTTCCGGGCGGGGGCCGTAATGGCTGATGACCTCGGCGGCGGCGATGTGGCCGAGCTTGCCGCATGTGGCGAGGGGCAGGCCGCGGGCAACGCCGAACAGGAAACCGGCGGCATATTGATCGCCCGCGCCAGTCGTGTCGACAACCTTTTCCACAGGTTCTGCTGGCAAGTGGATCGCATCGCCATCTCCCACCACGACCGACCCAACTTCGCTGCGCGTAACCGCTGCCACCGCTGTGTCGGCCTGCAGCTGTGCCAATGCCGCAGCGAAATCATCGGTCTCGTAAAGCGACAGAAGTTCGGCTTCATTGGCGAACACGATGTCCGCATGGCCGGAGATCAGGTGGCGGAAACTGTCCCGGTGACGGTCGACGCAAAAATTGTCCGAAAGCGTGAGTGCCACCTTCCGCCCCGCGGCCTTGGCGACCTCGGACGCATGGACAAAGGCGGCCTTCGCGTCGTCTCGGTCGAACAGGTAGCCCTCCAGGTATAGAATGGCGCCGCCGCGGACCATGTCCTCATCCACGTCGGCAGGGGAGAACATCACCGAGGCGCCGAGGAAGGTGTTCATGCTGCGCGCGCCGTCGGGCGTGACGAATATGATTGAGCGCGCGGTGGCGGGACCATTTTCCAGCGGTGCCGTATTGAATTCGACACCGATGGCGCGGGTCTCGCGCGCAAACACTTCGCCCAATCGGTCGCGCGCCACCTTGCCGATATAGCCAGCTTTCCCGCCAAAGCTGGCCACCCCGGCAATCGTGTTCGCGCCAGAGCCGCCTGACAGTTCCTGGCCGTCTGCAGCGCCGGTCAGGGTCTCTGCGCGGTCTTCCTCGATCAAGGTCATGCCGTTCTTGCGAATGTCCCATGTGTTGAGGAATGCGTCTTCAACGGGCGCAATCACATCAACAATCGCATTGCCGAGGCCAACGACGTCAAACTGGGGTTCACTCATGGACTGTCCTTTACGTGTGGCCAATTTAGGCCTTGGGGTGTCGCCTATCGCCGGGCCGCGCTAAGGGCAAGCTTTGCACCTCAGAAGAGACCCAGCCAGACCCATGCGCATTGCCTATCTCGCCTGCTCCATCACACTGCCCAGCTCCCCGGACAGGCGGAGCGACGCCCATGAGCATGACTGGATGATGGACGCCATGCGCCCAGCCTTTGCGGCCAGGGGGATGGAGATTGAAGATGTTGCCTGGGATGACCCCGACGCAGATTGGTCAGCCTACGCTGCCATTATCATTGGCACGACC
Source organism: Pseudomonadota bacterium (assembly GCA_038526245.1). Lineage (GTDB taxonomy): Bacteria > Pseudomonadota > Alphaproteobacteria > Caulobacterales > Hyphomonadaceae > UBA5336. The sequence continues at coordinate 74,412 of JBCBGZ010000006.1, read as the reverse complement.
TGGGACTATTGGGACCGCGCCGACGAGTTCCTGGCAACTCTGGCATCGATGGAAGCCGCCACGCGCCTGTTTAATCCAGTAGACCTCGTGCGCTGGAACAGCCGGAAGACGTATTTGAGGGACCTTGAGGCCAAGGGCGCACGTCTGATTCCCACCCTGTGGATCGATGAAATGACCGACGAGGCCGTAAGGGCCGCTTTCGACGAACTCGGCAGTGATGACCTCGTCTTCAAGCGCCAGGTCGGGGCAGGCGCGGACGGTCAGCACAGGCTGCGCCGCGGCGAGGCCATTCCACACATGCCCCACCCGATGATGGTTCAACCCTTCATGGGCTCCATTCTCGACGAGGGGGAGATCAGTTTTGTGATGATTGGCGGGCAGCTCTCCCACGCGCTTTTGAAAACCGCGAAGCCGGGTGATTACCGCATTCAATCTCTCTATGGCGGCGCCGAGACAGAAATCACACCGAGCGCAGCCGACCTGGCCGCCGCCCAGCAGGTGCTCGCCGCTCTGGGAACGCCACCGCTCTATGCCCGCGTGGATATGCTCCGCGCCGAAGATGGCGGATTGCTCCTGATGGAGCTGGAGCTGATCGAGCCCTACCTCTACCCGAAGCAAGGCCCTAATGTGGGCGAGCACCTGGCGGAAGCGCTTAAGGCGAGGCTTTAGACGTCCACAATCGCGCCCGCGATCCAGTCGGCGCGGGTTTTCGCGCGGTCCCTTATCGGGCGATCCTCTGCGCCGGGGTCGCAGATGAGGAGCCCCCCGCCTGCTGCAATATTGTCAGCGATTGCGGGCCACATGACCGCCGGGTCCTTCGCATTTCTCCACATGCCGGCAATCTTCGGGTCCATGCGGCGCGGCCCGCCAAACCGCTCGGGCCGGGCCTTGGCGCCGTCCCAGATCTCAGAGTTAAAAAGGCCCGGACACAGGATGGTCGATGTAACCCCGTCGCGTGCCAATTCGTGGGAAAGCGCATCTGCCATGGCGAATGTGCCGTGTTTGGAGAGCGCATAGAGCGGGAAATCGCCCGCTGGCGCCGTGAGTGCGGCGCTTGAGGCGGTGAACCCCACGTGGCGTGGGCCGTCCGCGTCTGTCATCAGGGGCACAAAGGCCTGGGCCGTCCAGGCGATGCCGAGGACGTTGACGCTGAAGGCCCACTCGATCTGGTGGGGTTTACCCGTCAGCACCGGGCTACCGACGCCAACTCCGGCATTCGCCCATAATAGCGACAGCGGCGCTCCGCGGGACGACAGGGTTTCTGCGGCTTCAAGGCACGCCATCCGGTCGCTCACATCAAACGCCAACGGAAAGGCACCGTTGCCGATGTCTTGGGCCACGGCCTTTGCCGCATCCGCGCGAATATCCTGGACACACACCACCATTCCAGCTCGAGCAAAGCCGCGCGCCAACATGGCACCGATGCCGTCGCCGGCTCCGGTGATCATGGCCAGTCGGCCTTCAAATGCGCTCATATCTGTCATGGCAGCCTCACAAGGTCATGGGGCCCGCGCATGACGGCCTGCGTCTTGTCTTGGGCCACAAGCTCACCGTCCTGCGTAATCGAGAAAAAGTCTACGAAACCGCGCTGGCGATCGGCGCCCTTGCGGCGGTGGAATGTCGCCACGGCCAGGTTGCGCCCCGTTTCATCGAAGATCACGTCTTCCGGAAGGACACCCGCCGCCCGGATTTCATCCAGTACGGCGAGTTCGCCTGTTTCTGGGTCGAGCGAAAGCAAGTGCAGCGAATAGGTGCGCCGCTTGGGCCAAATCTCGAGGAAAGGCAGTTCCGGCAGGTAGGTCCGCCCCATGGCGATGGAAGCGACGCGGGTGCCATCGTCAGAGATTTCCAGCCCCTCGGCAAACCGGCCGACCCGGGCACTGTCCACGAGACGCGCCGCCGATGCACCTTCGGGCGGGGCGACGACATGTACCTGGCCGCCCCGCTGGGTGAGCATGGCGAAGCTGGAGTCATAGGAGTTCACATCGGTGATGAGGAAGTGGCGACCATCGGGCGTCCAGCGCCCCACTGCCAGGCGCACGCCCACATCAATCGCCTCACCAAGCGCGGAAACGCCATCCGGCAGGCCATCCGCGCCCAGCTCAAGGCGATAGAACTGTACCCGCACATTGCCGACATTGACTGCAAGCGTCTGACCGTCCGGCGAAAGGTGCGCCACGCGCAGGCGGCGCTCGGCATCGCCCTCCCGATAGGGTGGATTGAGTGCGAATGTGCGAAGGTCCAGAGCCTGGTCCTCACTCAACGCCGGCCAACCCTCGGGCGTGAGCGGGATGATGGCCATTTCGGCATTGTCGGTCTCCTGGGCAATGAGGAGGAACCGTCCATCGGGCGAGACTTCGACCGATTGCGGGTTTTCCAGTTGGCCAGTGAATTCGAGCGTTCGGTCCAGAGTCCCGTTGGACGCATTGTAGAGATTAAGCGCGGTGCCAACGGGAAACTCGGCGTAGACACTCTCCATCGCCGCGAGTCCGGCAGGCGCGGGCCCGCGCGTTTCGATCACATAGGCGACCGGAAACCGGGGATGCACATCGATGATCTGCGGCCATGAAATCACCGAATTGGGCGCGTCCGCCAAAGGGCCCGCCGCGCCGCCCTGGAACAGTGTGATCTCGTCAATGGCCCCCTCGAAAGGCTCCAGCTGGCCGTTGGCGTAGGCCGTGCCGGCCATGTCTGCATCTGAAACGGCAAGGAATCGCCCCTCGAACGCGCCAGGCGCTTCCTCAAAGCCCGGATCATCGCTTGAGAAATCAGCAACGACACAGCCCGCCACGCCAAGCCCCAGAATACCAGCCAATCCGGCTCTGACGATCCAACCCATGGTCTCTCTCCGATCTGCCTCCCCCCCAAAGTAAAATGATCGTTTTCGTTTACAAGAGGAATTGAAGCTGGCAGGCCTTGCCGATGACCCTTGAAGCCTTTCGCGCCAAACGCAGCCGGGAGAAGCACGCCGCGATTTTGGACGCCGCTCTGGCGCTTTTTAGCCGGGACGGTTTTGCGGGCACGTCCATGGAGCGGGTAGCGGCAGAAGCGGGCGTCTCGACTGCCACGCTTTATCGCCATTTCGCCTCCAAGACCGCCCTCTTCGAATCCGTCGCCTCAGATGCCCTCGACGTGCTGGACGGCGCTCTGGAGCCCGGCGAAGCAGCCCGCCTGGACCAATTGGCCAGCGCCTATGCTCACCTGCTCACGGCGCCGCGCACCCGGGCGATCGTGCGCATGCTGGTGTCGGAAACCGGGCGCGGCGGCGCCTTGGCAGAGAGTTTCTATGCCTCCACCAAGTCACGCATTTCCGAAGTCTTCGCCGCAGCAGTGGCCCGTGAGACCGGGCGTGCTGGCGATGATCCGGAGCTTGGTCACATAGCCGGGCAGTTGCAGGGCATGATCGAGCATTCGACACTGATGCGCGGCCTCGTGCTTGGCGATGCCATAGACGCGGCAGGCGACCCGGACTGGATCGCCCGCGATGCCCTCGACACTTGGCGGGCGCGGTGGGCGCCTGTGCCCTGAAACCCACACCTGGCCGGGCGAAATGGTCAACCTTGCCCTCGCGCGTTGCACGAATATCACCAAGCGGTTAATCGGAGGGATTAATCGTGCGGGGATAGTGCCATGAAATCGTGGGTAAAACGGATCGCCTGTCTCGCCTCAAGCCTGGGCCTTCTACCTTTTGCCGCGAGCGCTGAAGACTTCTCCCTGATCGATAATTCAACCGTATTGGGCCAAAATTACGGCTTTGAAGACCAATCCGGTACGCCTGTGGGCGAGGTCGACCTTGTGGTCGAAACGGGCGTCTTTTTCAAAAACCTAGAGCTGATTGACCTGGGCGAACTCGATGGGGAAACGTTCTTTGGTGCCATCCTCCCGATCCGCGCGCGCTATGCCGCCAGCGACACCGTGTCGGTCGAACTCGGCGCTGTTCTGGGCCAGAATTTCGGCGATGATGACAGCATTGACGAGATCGAGCCGATGATCCGGATCGTCGCAGAACCGTCGGACAACATGTTCATCATCGGCGGCACACTGGCCCAGACCCACTGGATTCATGACGCCCTGCTGGACGACACGGCGCGTTACCGGGACCTGACAGAACAAGGGTTCCAGTTCCGCGTCGACCGCTCTGCCTGGAAGCAGGACACGTGGATCAACTGGCGCATTCGCGAAGGGGAGATCGACGCGGAAGAATTCGAGATCGGCAATGCATCCCAGTTGCGTTTGCTGGACGATCTGGTGCGACTGGACGCTCAGGTATTGTGGTCCCATGCAGGCGGTCAGATCAGCGAAAGCCGCCGCGTGGACGATAACTTCGTTGGCCGTGTTGGGGGATCAGTCGGCGTGGCCCAACCCGGCGGGCTGAGCTGGATCGACGATCTTCGCCTTGGCGTCCATGGCCTTGGTTCGTCCTTCTCGACCAAGGACACCAGCAGCGTGACCAGCGGCGGCTTTGAGGTGAAGGCCCAGGCAGACCTGGCCCCGAACGATGCCTCACGCCTTCGCATCCACGGCAGTTACTATAGCGGCGACGGCCTGATCGCTGAGCGCGGTGATCCGCTTTATGGTTTCGATGAATACGGCCAGGTGGGCGCAAGCGCGGTCTGGAGCCTTGGAGAGAGCGTCCAGATTGAAGCAGGCGGTGTTGCACAACAAGCCGGAGACGAACTCAATTGGAGCGCTCTGATCAGCCTTTCCTGGGGCGCCACCTTCGACCTGGGCGGCATCCGGGCGCGCTAGATTTTCAGGCGAAGCCAGTCCTTGTGTTTGCGCGCTTCGAACGCCAAGGCCTCTTGGGGAACAGCTAAGTAACGCGCGGCCAGCTCCCGCAAGGCAGCTTCTCGCACCTCAAGCGACTGCCCGTCCCGCCGGTTCACGCTCCTGGTCTCCGTTTTTCCGAACAAACCGCGCTTTTCCTTGACGAGGTCAAACCAGGCGGGGGCCATGAACCCCTGGAACGGGACGCTCCGCATCTCAGCGCGAAAATCGTAGCGATAGACATCGTCCCCGCCGTAGGCGAGCGCGACCTTGCCGGACCAATCGATGTCGAAATGCCCGGTCGCTTCACTCGCCTTCAAGTGGAGATCATGGCCGGCAACGGCATCATGACCGAGAATGTAGCAATGGAAGGCCTGGCTATCGAAGTCGATATACTCGGCGTCGGGGTCTACTGGATCGAGTTCGAAGCGGCGACCCGCAAGCCAATCGAGAGCGAACGGCTCAGAATCGCTCCCAAGACGCGGCCCGACATTCGTTTCGATACGGCACGCATGGTAGTTGCCCCAGACGATGTAGGACTGCCAGCTGCTGCGGTCGATTCCCCGATCTATCTCTTCGCTTTCGCCATCATAGGCGGCATCGCGCTCGGCCTCGCCCATCTCTGAATCATAGTCCTGGGATCGGATGCAGAGATGGAGATGCAAGCCTGGCAGAGCCCAGGGGTGTCCTTCACCGGAGAGGATCCCCCAAAGCTCCATTTCTTTCAGCGCATGGCCGTCTGGCCATGGATTTCCCGGAAACCAGATGCGGCCGGAAGGCTCTGGCACGGCGCCTAGTTCCGCGCCTTGTCAACGAGTTGGTTGGACTTTGCCCAATGCATCTTCGCGCGCAGTTCAGCGCCAACTTCCTCAACGAGGTGGTCGTTCATTTTGCCACGCATAGCGTGGAAGCCCGGCGCACCAGCCTGGTTTTCAAGCACCCAGTTGCGCGCGAAGGTGCCGTTCTGGATGTCCTCGAGAACGCCCTTCATGGCGGCGCGGGTCTCATCCGTGACAACGCGCGGGCCGGAGACGTACTCGCCATACTCAGCGGTGTTGGAGATGGAGTAGTTCATGTTCGCGATGCCGCCCTCATAGATGAGGTCAACGATCAGCTTCACCTCGTGCAGGCACTCGAAATACGCCATTTCAGGCGCATAGCCCGCCTCCACAAGCGTATCGAAACCGGCCTTGATCAACTCGACCACTCCGCCGCAGAGCACGGCCTGCTCGCCGAACAGGTCCGTCTCGGTCTCTTCCTTGAAGGTTGTCTCGATCACGCCGACTCGGGTGTTGCCAATGGCCTTGGAATAGGAGAGCGCAACCTCTTTCGCGCTGCCCGTGGCATCCTGGTGAATCGCGACGAGACCCGGCAAACCGAAGCCTTTCTGGTATTGATCCCGCAGAGTGTGGCCGGGGCCCTTTGGCGCCGACAAAGACACATCCACATCGGCAGGGGGGCGGATGAGGTTGTAATGAACGTTAAATCCGTGGCCGAACATGATGTGCTGGCCTGCGCGCACATGGGGCTCAATCTCGTTGGCCCAGAGCACGGACTGTTTCTCATCGGGCACCAGAATCATCACCGCGTCTGCCCATTGGGCCGCTTCGGACGGAGACACCACGTCCAATCCTTCGGCTTCTGCCTTCGGTTTTGAAGCGGAGGTGGGCTGCAAGCCAACCTTGAGCTGTTCAACGCCGCTTTCGCGCAGGTTGAGCACATGGGCATGCCCCTGGGAGCCGTAGCCGATGACAGCGACCTTCTTGCCCTGGATCAGGGAAAGGTCTGCATCGTTTTCATAGTAGACGTTCATTGGGCGGGTACTCCTTGGGTCAAACCGTCATGGGGGTCGGCGGAAGTGCCAGTAAGCGGACGCGGCGGCATGAGATCCATGCGCGCAAAAATATCGTGTTGGGGCTCAGAGAGCCCGGTAAAGCTCAAGGTTCGGTCGGTGCTGGCAAGGTGGGCCTTGAGCAGCGCGAAGGCGCCGAGCAAGCTGGTATCCAGTGTGCCGAGCTCGGAAGCATCAACCCTTACATCGCCGGGTGCAGATGCAGCGCGCTGCAGCGCCAGGCGCAACGGCGCGAGCTGGTCAGCCACGCCATCACCTTTCAAGGTGATCTCGAAGCCTGTCGGCGCCTTTGCGCCTTCAGCCGAAAACGTGCCGGCAGACGTCAGGTGGCGAAAGTCGCGCTGTGTCACCCAAAGCCGGTTGGGCACAAGGCCTGTGAACCGGAAGCCATCGGCCAGGTAACGACGCCAAAGGGCCGGTTCGGCGTAAATGCGCCAGGCCCACTCCAGGCCGCTGCGCTGCATCCAGGTCGGCGCCCGCTCAATCGTATCCGCCACGAAATCCACCACCGCGCCGAGATGGGCGATCACCGGTGCATCGATCCGGCCCCGATAGCGAGAGATCCAGTCTTGGCCCTTAGCCGCGCCGAGGCTCACCACGATGAAATCCGGCCGGGCGCGATTGATCGTTTCAAAGATGACTGGCGCAGCCATGTCTTCAACGGGACCGTAACCCGGATTGAGCGCCCCACAACCAATCAGGCCGCCATCCTCGCGGTTCAGCTTCGCCATGGCATCATCTGCGGCCCCGGCCCGCCCGCCAAAGAAAAACACGCGGATCGGCTTGAGCCCGGGCACCTTGCGGCGCAGGCGGTCAAACAGATCTGATCCGGCGACACGTTCCGGGATCGGTGCACCGAGCTGGCGCGCCAGCCACACCACGGGCGTACCGTCCGCCAGGCTCAGATCAGCTTCCTGCATCTGGGTCATCGCTCTCGGCTCGCGCAAGGCGCGCATCACCCAATTCAGATTTGGCGTCACGATGGACAGTTTCTCACGCGTCTCAACCGCGCGGCGCACTTTCGCCTCGGCATCATCCAGCGTCACCGCATCGAGCGGCACACCAAAGACGGACCAAACGTCTCGCTGGAAAGGACTGGCATGAGAAGCGCTCATCCCGCCTCCTTACCCCGGCGGATGGAGAGCACGCCCGTGCGAGAAACTTCGACCAAGCCGAGGGGAACCATCAGTTCGAGGAATTGGTCGATCTTGTCGCTGGTGCCGGTGATCTCAAAAACAAAACTCTCTGACGTCGTGTCGATGACATTGGCGCGGAAAATCTCGGCCATGCGGATGGCCTCAACCCGGTCGGCGCCGCTTCCGGCGACCTTGACCAGCGCCAGCTCGCGCTCTACCCCGCGCCGCGACTTGGTGATGTCGACCACCTTGTCCACGGGCACCAGGCGGAGCAATTGGGATTCGATCTGCTCCAACGTGTGAGCTGAGCCACTGGTGACAATCGTGATGCGCGAGCGCCGCCGGGAGCGGTCGACTTCCGCAACCGTAAGGCTTTCAATGTTGTAGCCACGCGCGGAAAACAGCCCCACCACGCGGGCCAGAACACCCGGCTCATTGTCCACCATCACCGCCAGGGTGCGCTTCTCCAGCGCCTCGTCATCATGGGTCATGTCATAGGCCGAAGCCGGGGCGGGTGACGTAGGGTCGGTCATGGCGCTGCGCCCTTTTTGGCGTCGTGGAAACGTTGCTTGCGTTGCTCAGCGGGAATGCGGTCCAGGATGCCCTGGTCATTGTATTGCAGCAGCAAACCGGGACGGCGAATTTCCAGATCCAGCGCCAGCTCTGCGGCGCGGGTCATGGCGCGATCTCTTGCGACCCCTCCGCGGTGGTCCTGACGATCCGCTGCCTGCTCACGCCGTATGGGATCAACAAAATCCTGCAATTCACTGACAAACAGGCGCCGGCAATTGAACAGGAAGTCTGAAAGCTCCCTCGCATGGCCTGCTGCCCGGAATTCGAGGGCTTCAAGCTCGTAATGAGCAAGGATCAGAGGGAAAAGGATGGCGGGGCGAGCCCCTTGATAAGCAGTATCTTTCTCCGGCTGGGGGTCGGTCGGATCGTAATTCAGAAAAAACAGTCTGCCACGGTCGGCCAGACCGGAAAGCTGCGCGGACAGGTCAGCCTTGGTGATTTCAAAGTCACTTTGTGACGCGTGGATACGCGGCGACATCACCAGGCCGCGCGCCTTGGCCAGAGCGGTGATGGCTTCATGGCCCCAGTCGAGACAGGCCCGATCCACTTCCATGCTGAGCGCGGCTTTCTGGACCTTCTGCGCTGCAGAATTCGCGCGTGCAGCCCAAGCGAGGCTGAACAAGGATACCACGACCGCAACAAGGGCAGCGACGCCTTCGAGGTTCGTCAATATCCAGTTTTCTGCGCCTGTTTCTGGCATGCCAAAACCTCTGCCCCGCCGTAGTCCACGACGCTTTTCGCACGGCGCAAGGCCGCGCGGCAACACCCATTCGGGCGGGCCGACGCACGCAGGGAAAATCATGGCTTTTCGACCTTTAGTGACGACCTAGCGCTGGCTCGCAACAACTCGCAGGGCGGGCCGACCCACCCCCTGAGGCGCCTGAAAAGTGCCAAGGTCACGGACATAGGCCAGTCCGGGTGCGGCGGTCGGAATGCGTTCAGGGGGAGGGCCACCCATCGTCAATCCGGCTGCGGGACGGGGCTTTTCGGTCGTTTTCACAAGTCTCAACATCACTATACCAGCCTTTTTCCGTCTTCGCCGATTTCGTCGCCCTGGATCTCGCCCAGGATCATCTCATTGTGCGCCGCCCCCGAGGGGATCATCGGCAAGCAATTCTCGTCTTTTGTGACGCGGCAATCGAAGATGACCGGGCCATCATGGTCGATCATTTCGGTTATTTTTGCGTCAAGCTCGCTGGGGTCATCGCAGGCGATGCCCTTGGCGCCATAGGCTTCGGCCAGCTTCACAAAGTCAGGAAGGGCCTCGGAATAGGAGTGGCTGTAGCGCTCGCCATGGAGCAATTCCTGCCACTGGCGCACCATGCCCATCCACTCATTGTTCAGGATAAACACTTTGATCGGCAGCTTGTGCTGCACCGCCGTGGAGACTTCCTGCATCACCATCTGCACGCTCGCCTCACCGGCAATATCGATGACCAGAGCATCTGGATGGGCGGCCTGAATGCCGACCGCGGCGGGCAGGCCATAGCCCATGGTGCCGAGCCCGCCAGAGGTCATCCAGCGGTTGGGTTCTTCGAAGTGATAGTGCTGTGCCGCCCACATCTGGTGCTGACCGACTTCAGTCGAGATATAGGTTTGGCGATCCTTGGTGAGTTCATAGAGCCGCTCGACGGCATATTGCGGTTTGATCGCCTCGGCACTGTCTCCGTAAGCAAAACAATTCCGGGCCTTCCAGGTCTCGATTTCCTTTTTCCAGGGCGCCAGATCTGGTCGCTTCGCACGGTGTTTCTTCCATGCCTTCAGCATGGCTTCGAGGGCCTCAGCACAGTCTGAAACCACCGGCACATCCACGCGGATCACCTTGTTGATCGAACTGGGGTCGATATCGATATGAATCTTCTTGGATCCGGGCGAGAACGCATCGATCCGACCGGTTACCCGGTCATCGAAACGTGCACCGACACAGATCATCAAGTCGCAATCATGCATGGCGTTGTTGGCTTGATACGAGCCATGCATGCCCAACATGCCGAGCCAGTCTGGATGGCTTGCCGGGAACGCGCCCAGCCCCATCAGGGTTGACGTCACCGGAAAGCCCGTAGCCTCCTGAAGATCGCGCAGCAATTCAGAAGCGCGCGGGCCGGAATTGATCACTCCACCCCCGGTATAAAAGACGGGCCGTTTTGCCTTCACCATCAATTCAATGGCTTGGGCGATCCGCTCATCCTTTGGCTGCGTGCGTGGGCGATAGGTGCGGCGGTTCACATCATCCTTATCGACCCAGATGCCGGACGCGAATTGCAGGTCCTTGGGAATGTCGACCACGACAGGGCCGGGCCGACCGCTGGTCGCCACCAAAAAGGCCTCGTGCAGAATGCGCGCAAGATCGTTCACGTCGGTGACGAGATAGTTGTGCTTTGCGCAGCAGCGGGTGATCCCCACCGTATCACACTCCTGGAAGGCATCCGTTCCGATCAGATGCGTGGGCACCTGGCCGGTGATCACCACCAAGGGGATGGAGTCCATCATGGCGTCGGCGATCGGCGTAACCATGTTTGTTGCACCGGGGCCGGACGTCACCAGAGCCACACCGCACTTGCCCGTGGAGCGGGCATAGCCTTCCGCAGCATGGCCAGCGCCTTGCTCGTGGCGCACGAGGATGTGGCGGATGGATGGCTCGGAGAACAAAGCGTCATAGATCGGCAACACGGCCCCGCCCGGATACCCGAACATCGTATCGACGCCGTGGGCCTTGAGGACTTCAATGACAAGCTCTGCGCCGGTCATGGTTTTCAGGGCCTTTGTGGCGGGTCGGTCTTCGGTCTTGGGCTTCATGGGTCTCTAGGGGCTTTGGTGGGGTGTGTTGGCGGGTAAAGAAAAAGGGCCCCCGTCGGAGACCCTCAAGATACTGCGTCCATGACGGGCTGTGGGGTCAGCCGGTCATGGACGCCTAATAACAAGTACAAGTGTTTTCGTGCGCATTGCGGACGTGTCCTCTCCAGTTGTCTTGAGAATAAACTTGCTGAACGCACAGGTCAACCGCACGTTTCAGGGAAAATAATCCTGCAATTTCACCCAAAAGCGCAACAACCAGCCACAAATGCTGCGCCGCACGAAATGAGATCAGATTCCGCGCTGGACTTCCTTGTAAAGGGCCAGCACCACGCGGCGACGCTCTGCCAGGTCGAGGCTGGGAATTCGGGGCCAGAAGGGAAACTGTCGTCCAATCCAGGTGAATTGGCGTTTGGCGTATCGGCGCGTATCCCGCTGGGCGTGTTCTGCGGCCGCTTCCGCACTCATTTCCCCGCGCACAAAGGCCGCCAGCCAGGGCATTCCGTGGGCTTTCATCGCAGGCAGGTCCGCGGGCAAGTCGCGGGCGACAAGGGCCTTTGCCTCGTCCATGGCGCCCTTCATCATCATGCCCTGAAATCGCCGATCGATGCGCTGATAAAGCCTGGGGCGGTTGGGAGTCAGCGCCACACCGAGCCATTCATCCTTGCCCAGGACAGGCGGCGTGCGCGCGCCCTGGAAAGCGCTCATCGGTTTTCCGGTGGCCAGCCAGACCTCGTAGGCCCGCGAAAGCCGCTGGCGGTCGCTGCCCTTGATGCGCTCAGCGCTTTCTGGATCGACCGCTTCCAGTCTTTCGCGAAGGGCCCCCGCGCCCTCATCCTGTAAAAGCGATCGCACATCAGCGCGAATATCTTCCGGGACCGGCGGAATATCGCTCAGCCCCTCGATGAGGGCGAGAAAGTACAGTCCGGTTCCGCCAACCAGAACAGGGACTTTCCCCCGGCGCACGATATCCGCAACCACACGCTCAACATCGCCCAGCCACTGACCCGTATTGTAACGTGTGGCCGCGTCCACGTGGCCGAACAAGTGGTGGGGCGCGGCATTTAGCTCGTCCTGGGTCGGACGCGCTGTCAGGACATTCAGGTCGCGGTAGACCTGCATGGAATCCGCATTGACCACTTCGCCATCAAGCGCCTCTGCCAGGGCGACGGCCAATTTGGTCTTGCCGCTTGCGGTGGGACCGTGAATGAGGATTGCAGGAGTCATTCCCACTGATTAGGCGCTCACAGCCAAGGTGGAAAGAAGAGGTATCGTCGTGTCGCAGCAAAATCGGGCGCCTGAGCCCCACACCGCGGTCCTGGTCGCTGCTGAAGCAAGCACCGCATTGCAGAATGAATTTGCACAATTCCTTTCAAATGAAACGGGCGGCGACATTCAACCCACGCATTTGTGTCCGCATGGGGACGATTTTGCCGTCGAGGCTGCGCTTCCCGCCGTGTCAGAAGATCAAGCGCGAGCCCTCCAGAAATCTCTGGAAAAAACAGTTGGCACCCGGAGTGATGTCGCTGTGTTGCCGACCAAGGGGCGACGCAAGAAGCTGCTGGTGAGCGATATGGACTCCACCATCATTGAGGTGGAGTGCCTCGACGAACTGGCAGACTTCGCGGGCAAGAAGGCCGAGGTTTCCGCCATTACCGAACGCGCCATGGCCGGAGAGCTGAATTTCGAAGCCGCCCTGACCGAACGCGTCGCCATGCTGGCCGGCCTGCCCCTGAGCCAGCTTCAGGCCTGTTTCGACCAGCGGATTACGCTGACGCCGGGCGCAGACGCGTTGATCAGCACTTCGAGCGCCGCTGAAGTGCGTACAGTCCTGGTGTCGGGCGGTTTCACGTTCTTCACGGGACGGGTCGCCGACCGGCTTGGTTTTGATGACCATCGTGGCAATACGCTGATCGACGATGGCGCCGCACTTACCGGAGACGTCAGCCTGCCAATCCTGGGCCGCGAAGCCAAACTGACGGCCCTGAACGAGGAAGCAGGCGCCCTGGACATCTCTCTGGAAGACACCATCACGCTGGGCGACGGCGCCAATGACCTCGCCATGATCAAAGCCTCCGGCCTCGGCATTGCCTTCCGCGCCAAGCCCATCGTCGCCGCAGAGGCCCGTTGCGCGATCAATCATACCAGCTTGCGCACGGCACTCTACTTCCAGGGCTACACTGGGGAGGACATCGCTGCGGCCACAGGCTGACAATCTCGCTCATGGGCGCTATGAAGCGTGCCCAGCAAAAAGCACCCCGCCCCATGAAATTCCTCGACCAGTGCAAGATCTTCATCGCGTCCGGAACCGGCGGCAAAGGCGCCGTCAGCTTCCGGCGCGAAGCGTACGTGGAGTTCGGCGGCCCCGATGGTGGGGATGGGGGCAAGGGCGGAGATGTCTGGGCCGTAGCCGTGGACAATCTCAACACGCTGATCGACTACCGCTATAAACAGCACTTCCGGGCCGAGCGCGGCGTGGGCGGCATGGGCAAACAGCGCACCGGGCGCGGCGGCAAGGATGTCGAGCTGGAACTGCCGGTCGGCACCCAGATCTTCGAAGACGACCGTGAAACGATGATTGCGGACCTCACAGAGCCGGGCCAGCGTGTTTTGCTGGCCGAGGGCGGCAATGGCGGTTGGGGCAATATGCGTTTCAAGACGTCAACCAACCGCGCCCCGCGCCATGCCAATCCAGGCGAACCTGGCGAAGAACGCTGGATCTGGCTGCGCCTGAAGCTGATCGCCGATGCGGGACTGGTGGGCCTGCCCAATGCCGGCAAGTCGACCTTTCTCAGCGTCGTCACAGCCGCCAAGCCGAAGATCGCCGATTATCCCTTCACCACCCTCAACCCGGGCCTCGGCGTGGTCGATCTCGGCCCCGGCCAGCGCTTTGTGATGGCGGACATTCCGGGCCTGATCGAAGGCGCCGCCGATGGGGCGGGTCTCGGCACGCGGTTCCTCGGCCATATCGAGCGCTGCAAAGTGCTGCTGCATCTCATCGATGGCACCCAGGATGATGTGGCCGGCGCCTATCGCACGATCCGCGAGGAACTCACCTCCTATGGGGCTGACCTGTCCGGCAAGCCCGAAGTACTCGCCCTGAACAAGGCTGATGCGCTGGGCCCGGAACTGGCGGCTGAACAGGCCGCCAAGCTGGAAGCCGAAGCGGGCGTTAAACCCCTGATCATCTCCGGCGTCTCCGGCGACGGCGTGAAAACGGCTTTGCGACAGGTCGCACGCCACCTCGACATCCTGCTTGAAGAAGAGGAAGACGGCGGCGCAGACCCCGAATGGAGCCCGGTGTGAGCCAGGCCCTGCAAGGCGCTAATCGGATCGTCATAAAGGTTGGCTCCGCCCTGATCAGCCGCGATGGCGCCCCTCGGACCCGGTGGATCGAAAGCCTCGCGGCCGACATCGCTGCGCTCTGCGACGCTGGCAAGGACGTCCTTCTGGTTAGCTCCGGCGCGATTGCCCTGGGCCGGTCTACGCTTGGCCCGGACAGACCCCGCAAGCTGGAAGAGAAGCAAGCCGCTGCGGCCTTCGGTCAGCCGCGATTGATCCAGGCCCTCGAGGCCGCATTCGCGCCCCATAGTTTGCCCGTGGCCCAGTCCCTTATCACGCTCGACGATACCGAGACGCGTCGACGGTGGTTGAATGCGCGCGCTACACTCGAAACAATCCTGACGGCGGGTGGGCTGCCCGTCATCAATGAGAATGACACGGTGGCCACGGACGAAATTCGCTATGGCGACAATGACCGCCTGGCAGCGCGCGTGGCCCAGATGATGAAGGCCGATGTGCTTATCCTGTTGTCCGATGTGGACGGGCTTTACACGGCAGATCCCCGCACAAATGCCTCTGCAAGACACCTGCCCCACATCGAGGACCTGACCGCCGACCATGAAGCCATGGCCGGCGCAGCCAATGCCGAGGCCGATGTTGGCTCGGGCGGGATGGCCACGAAACTGGCGGCAGCGAAGATCGCCATTGTTGCGGGATGCGCCACGATCATCGCCGATGGGCGCGGCGACCACCCCCTCAACGCCCTGCAAGCCGGTGCGCGCCATACGCTGATTTCCAGCCGGCTCACCCCGGCAGCCGCGCGCGTGCAATGGCTCGCCAGCAATCTGAAACCGGAAGGGCAGATCACCGTCGACAGCGGCGCTGCCAAAGCCATACGAGAGGGCGCAAGCCTTCTGCCGGTGGGCGTGACAGGGTTACTTGGCAATTTCGAGCGCGGGGCCGCAGTCGAGATTGCCGAAGCCGAGGGACAAGTCATCGGCAAGGGTGTGACGGCCTATTCGGCGCGCGACATCGCCGCCATCAAAGGTCTGCAAAGCGATGCCGTGCGCGAAACACTTGGCTATCGCGGCCGCCCTGCCGTTGTGCACCGGGACGACATTGTCCTCGCGTGGCCCCATGATCGTTGACCTGCCGGACCTTGCTGCCACGCAAACGCTCGCCGAGCGCCTCGCACCGCACCTGAAAGCCGGTCACGTCATCGCGCTCAAGGGCGACCTCGGCGCAGGCAAGACCACATTCAGCCGGGCGCTTGTCTCGGCGCTCCTCGGTGCGCCAACTGAAGTTCCCAGCCCCACTTTTACGCTGGTTCAGACCTATGAAGGCCCCAATTTCCCGATCTATCATTTCGATCTTTATCGCCTCGAGGACCCGGCAGAACTTGATGAATTGGGATGGGACGACACGCTGGACGGCCTCAGCCTGATCGAGTGGCCCGGCAAGGCCGGCGCGCGGCTGCCGGTCTGGCGCATGACGATTTCCATCGAAATTGTTGGGGAAGGCCGCCGGGCGGTGCTGGAATGGTCTGGCGAAGACTGGCAGGATGTTGCCCATGCCTTTACAGTCTGACTCGCGTGATGCCGCCATTTCAGCTTTCCTCGCACGGGAAGGCTGGGGGAGCGCTGCGCACCATCCGCTGGGCCAGGACGCTTCAACGCGGCGCTATATTCGTCTCGTCAGAGACGATGGCAGCACGGCGATGCTGATGGATGCGCCCGGTGTAGAAGACCCGACCTGCCCCCCGGACGCAGATGATCAAACCCGCCAATCGCTCGGCTGGAATGCATCGACCCGCCTGGCGGCTTCGCGCGTGGACGCCTTCGTCGCCATTGCCGAAGAACTGCGCCGAAAGGGGTTGTCCGCCCCGGCCATTCTCGCCGCAGATGCCGATGCAGGCCTCGCCCTGATCGAGGATTTCGGAACAGGGCGCGAGTTTGCCCGGCTGGTGGAGCGCGGCGCGGCAGATGAAGTCGAGCTATACGCCGCCGCGGGGGATTTGCTCGGCCAGCTTCACCAGACGCCCGCACCAAGCGCCGCCTCAGGACACGGCCACACATGGCCGATTCTTGATTTTGACGCGCTGGCTCTGCGCACGAATGCCAACCTCTTCGCCGAATGGTATCCCCAATTCGATGACCAACTGCGGTGGGATGAGGCGGCTGAGGCGCGATGGACCGCCGAGCGGGACAAACTGATCGACCGGGCGCAATCCTTTGAGCGCGTTTTTACCCTGCGCGACTACCACGCCGAAAACCTGCTTTGGTTGCCGGACAGGTCCGGCTCCGCCAGGATCGGCCTACTGGACTTCCAGGATGCGGTGCGAGGCTGGGCCGGCTGGGACATGGCGATGCTGACCCAGGATGCGCGCCGCGAGGTGTCACCTGCGGCCCGGGACGCGGCCATTACGGCCTATCTCGCCCACGCACCGACGGCGCGCGATACACTGCACGAGCAATTGGCGGTGATCGGCACGCTGAACGCCCTACGGATATCCGGCCTCTTTGCGCGCCTGATTTTCCGGGACAAGAAACCCCGCTACCACGATTTCCTACCCCGGCAACTCGACATCCTGGCCCGCAATCTGCGCCAGCCAGGCATGGCCGGAATGGCGGACTTCATGGGTGAGATCGCCCCCCATATTCTGGAGCGCGCACGATGACGCAAATGCCCCACACCGCGTTCCTGCTGGCCGCCGGCCTCGGCACGCGGATGCGCCCGCTGACCCTGGACAAGCCAAAGCCCATGGTGCCCGTCTCCGGTCGCCCCATGATCGATCACTTTCTCGATGCCGTGGTCGATGCCGGTGTTCAGCGCGCCGTGGTGAATGTGCATTGGTGCGCTGACTTGCTGGAAACGCACCTCGCCAACCGAACAGACATCGAAATCGTCATTTCGGATGAGCGCGAAGAGCTGTTGGAGACCGGTGGCGGCATTGCAAAAGCACGTGATCTGCTCGGCGATGATCCGATTTTCGTGATTAACACCGACGCCATGTGGGCACCCTGCGACGGCCAGCCCCTGCGCGATTTGGCGGCGAACTATGAACGCAGCAATATGGACGAACTCTTGCTGCTGGCCGATCTTGGACGTTGCATCGGGTTCCGCAGCGCGGGTGACTTCTTCCGCGAAGACGGCGGCGCCTTGAAACGGCGTGGGGACGCTGGCAGCGCGCCCTGGGCCTTTGCCGGTACACGCATCATGGACCCGAAGGCTTTCGATGGCCTGCCAGTGGAGAAGTTTTCCGCCAATCGTGTTTGGGAACCGATGCTCGCCGCAGGTCGCCTCCACGGCCTGCCGCTCGACAGGTTCTGGCTGCACATTGGTGATCCCCAGGCCCTCGAAGATGCCAATATGTGGATGCGGTGCCACGGCCATTGAGCGATAAAGGCCTCTTCGCGCCGGGTGCGCCACGGCTCTGGACGGTCCCGACAGGCACACCTTTCCTGGACGGGCTGGCGAGTGCCCTTTCCGATGCCGTGAACCTGCCAAAGCGCCCCGATGCGCTGGCCGATGGCGTCATTTATGTTCCTAATCGGCGTTCAGCCCGGGCCCTCGCGCTGGCCCTCCATTCGGCTGCGGGGGACGGCGGCGCGGTCCTGATGCCGCAAATCCGGGCGCTCGGGGACCTTGAAACCGATGACGCCCCTCCTGGCGTCGATAGCGCCTTTGCAGACCTCGGCCCGGCCCTATCCAGCGCCCGGCGTGACGGGGCTTTGATGAGCCTCGTCATGGCATGGTTCCGGTCGGCCCGGGACATCGATTTGCCACCCCATGCGGCATTGTCCTCTGCCCGGGAACTGGCAAGTTTGCTCGATGCTGCGGCCATAACGGGCGATGTTGATTGGTCACGCCTGCCGGAGCTGGTGGAAACTGCGGACCTCGCCTCCCATTGGGATCAATCGGTCCAGTTCCTGTCCATCATCACAGAAGCCTGGCCGGACTGGCTGGCGGAACAAGGCGCCATGGACCCGCTCGTCCGGCGCCTCGCCGCAGCGCGCATGATTGCCCAGACCTGGCGCGCAGCCCCGCCCAAAGCCCCGGTGGTGATCGCAGGCTCAACCGGGGCCACGCCCGCCAGCCGGATCCTCATGGACGCGGCCCTGGCCTTGCCCCGGGGTGCGGTGATCCTGCCCGGCGTGGATGGCGCCCTATCCGAAGATGACGCCGCAGCGATATCTGATGAGCCAGGCCACCCCCAGCATGCCCTTGTCCGCACGCTCCGTGAGTTCGGCACCTCTGCGTCCGCCGTACCATGTCTGCCGGGCGTTGGGGCATCCGCTTGGGAAGACCGCCGCGCGCTCATTCATGAGAGCCTGTCGCCCGCCGCACTTACGGGTGATTGGCGTGATCGCCTGGGCATACTGGCCGGGGCGCGCGCGCCCTCCGACTTCACACGAGATGCGCTGCGCGGGCTGGACGTGATTGCCTGCCGAGACGAGACAGAAGAAGCACTAGCGGCAGCGTGCCTGATGCGTTCGGTGCTCGAAACACCGGGCCAGACTGCTGCCCTCGTAAGCCCCGATGCCGCCCTGTCGCGCCGGGTCAGCGCATTGCTGAAGCGCTGGGGACTGGACGTCTCGCCATCGGAAGGCACCCCTCTTTTGCGCACCGCTGCCGGGGCCAGTTTTGACGCCCTCCTGGCCTGGTGGTGCGACCCCGCCGATCCGGTTTTGATGGCAGCCTTGCTCCGCGCCCCGCACGGACAAAACTGGCAAGGCGCGGAAGCCTTCGAACGCTGGGTGCTGCGCGGCGTGGTCTGGTGGGACAGCCTCTCCGACCTGGCTGAAAACGTCCGCCGACGCCTCAGTGATGAACGCTTGCGCGAGCGGCCCGGCGGCAGCACGCTGGAATTCATTGAGGCGGTCGCCCACCAGCTTGCGGACCTGGAGCAAGCGCTCAAGGCGGGTGACGCGCTGGACCCCGCCGCATTCCGTTCGCGCCTGCGTGCAGCACTGCCGAGCATCTTCGATCTGGAAACCCTTTGGCGCGGCGCAGACGGCGCTGCCCTGGCACAACTGATCGACCAGCTCGACCTATTGGCCGAGCCAATCGGCGCCCTTCCACCCCAAGACTGGCTGGCCCTCGTGCGCACGCTTGCGAGCGAAGCAAAGGTCGCATCCAGCGCGCCGGACCACCCGCGCCTGTCAATCTGGGGACCGTTGGAAGCGCGCCTCCAGACCGCCGATCACCTGATCCTTGCGGGCTTGAACGAGAATATCTGGCCGCGCCAACCGGGCGCTGACACCTTCCTGCCGCGCAAGCTGCGTCTCAAGCTTGGCCTGGAAGACCCCGAAACCCTGATGGGTCTTGCCGCCCATGATTTCGCCGGTCTCGCCTGCGCGCCCCGGGTGACGCTGATGTATTCAGAGCGCCGGGAAGATGCTCCCGCCGTCGCCTCGCGCTGGGTCTGGCGGCTGCAGACACTCGTGCGCGGCGCCCTGGGAGACGAAGCCGCAGCAGCGCTCGCCCCTCATGCCGATCAGGACCCGCGCGCTTGGGCCAGCGCCTTGAAGGTACCGCTTACGGAACAACCGCCTGACCATGCGGTGCCCAAGCCCACACCACCCGTGACCGCCCGTCCCACCCGTTTGTCCGTCACCCGTATCGACACGCTGCAGCGTGATCCCTACGCGATCTATGCGGAAAGCGTCCTGCGGCTCTCGCCTCTGGCGCCGCTGGGCAAGCCCATTGATGCGCGCGAAACTGGCACGGCGGTCCACCGCGCGCTGGAACTTTTCGACGCCCGACCCGGTATCGGTACGGACGGTCTTTTAGACCTGCTGGAAACCGAATTGCGTTGGCATGGCGAGACACGCGAGAGCCTGGCTGGGCGGCGGGCAATCCTTCGGAACATGGCAGCCTGGTATGTGGACTGGCACGCGACGCGTCAGGCGGGCTTGGAAGGCGAGCCGCACCTGGAAGTCAAAGGCTCTTACACTTTCCCCCGGCCCGGCTTGCCGGATTTCACCCTCAGCGCCGTGGCTGACCGGATCGAACGCCGCATTGGCGGAGATCTCGCCGTGCTTGACTTCAAAACCGGCAATCCCCCCTCGGACAAGGAGATCGCCGCCGGCCTCTCCCAGCAAATGCCGCTGCAGGCGCTGATCGCCAGTTCGGGCGGTTTTGAAGGGGTCGCCGCCGCCAGTGTCGGCGAACTCACCTATGTCGCCGTGAAGGCCAAGCCCGATGTGCGCGTCATCGGTACGGGCCGGAATTTGAGCGCCTCCCCGCAGGACCTCGCCGAAGAGGCGCGTGAGGGACTGACCAAGCTGATCGGCGCCTATGGCGACCCAAACCGCGCCTACCTCTCGGCCCCACGCGCGCAATTCGTGAAGTATGAGGGCGACTATGGCCGCCTTGCCCGGCGCGCGGAATGGACCAGCGAGATCGACGATGACTGAGCCTGTCTTTTCCCCCGACACTGATGCCTATGCGGCGGCAGGAAACGCCCAGGCGATCGCAGCCGATCCGGTTCAGTCTGCCTGGGTGGCGGCCAATGCCGGCTCGGGCAAAACCAAGGTGCTGATCGACCGGGTTGCCCGCCTTCTGCTGCGCGATGCCCCGCCGGATTCGATCTTGTGCATCACGTACACGCGGGCTGCGGCGAATGAGATGATTTCGCGCCTGTTCAAACGGTTGGGCGATTGGTCGGTGATGGAGGGCGCAGAGCTCGCCCGGCGCCTGGGCGCGCTGGAGGGGCGTGATCCCGGCAGCTATGATGACGCGGCGATCAAGAAAGCCCGCGCCCTGTTTGCCAAGGCCCTTGAGACGCCGGGTGGCCTGCGCATTGAGACGATCCACGCGTTCAGCGCCCGCCTCTTGCGCCGGTTCCCACTGGAAGCAGGGATTGTTCCCGGCTTCCGGGAAATCGAGGAGGCCGATGCCGAAGCAATGTGGCAGTCGGCAGCCCGCAATGCCGTACTCGATCTGGCCGAACGCCACCCTGACATCCTTGACGCCATTGCCCTTGAAGGCGGCGGGCTGGGCATTGACGCGGCATTGGGACTGGCGAAATCAGCGGGAGATGCCCTGCTGCGTCACGGCGATGATCCGAGCGTCGCCCTGCGAGATGCACTTGGCGCCCCGGATGCCAGCGTGGCGGACCTGCTGAGAGCTGCGGTGGACACGCGGTTACCGGCAGATGACTATCGCGGCGCCATCGAGGTGCTCCAGGCGGGTTCGAAGAAGGAACAGGGCCTGGCTGCAACGTTGGAAGATGCCCTGAACGCAGACGACCTGGCAGAGCGTTTCGCCCGGCTGCGCGGACTCTGGCGCGACTCCAAAGGCGGGCATCGCAAATCCAACATTTTCACGAAGAAAGCCCCGCCAGAAATAGCCGACCTGTTTTCGATCACTGTGCCCGAGGGGCGGGAGATCACGCGGCTGAAACAAGCTGAAAACGACGTCCTGGCCGCCGAAGCCGTGGAGCGAACCGAAGGGCTGTTGCGGCTGGCCCGCCCCCTCTTGGAAGCCTATGCACAAGAGAAAGCCGCCCGCGGCGCGCTGGATTTCGACGATTTGATCGCGGCGGCCCAGGCCCTGCTCACGCGCTCGGGTCTTGCCGCCTGGGTCCTCTACAAGCTGGATGGCGGGCTGACCCATGTGCTGCTGGATGAGGCGCAGGACACTGCACCGGAACAATGGGACATCCTCCACGCCCTGACGGAGGAGTTCTTCGCGGGCCTCGGCGCCGAGCGCGAAACCGATCCACGCACCCTGTTTGTCGTCGGCGATGAAAAACAATCGATCTATTCCTTTCAGGGCGCCGACCCACGCCTCTTCCTGACGGGCAAGCGGGCGTTCATCACCCGCACGCGCGGCGAAGGCCACACGCCCGACATGCTCATGTCCTTCCGCTCCTGCCCTGAAGTGCTCAGCGCGGTGGACGGCGTGATGGCCCAGTCTGCCATTGATGTGCCAGCGACGCGCAGCCAGCCTCCAGCGACGGCAGACCTGACCACCCACACTGCGCGGCGCGCCAACCAGGCTGGCCGAGTCGAGCTTTGGCCCATCGAGGAAAAGGCAGACGCACCGGAAGACGACCCCTGGGATGCGCCTGTGGATGCGCAGGGCGAATCTTCGCCCAAGGCCCGGCTGGCCGCGCAGTTGGCGGGCCATGTGCGCCAAATGGTAGACAGGGGTGAGACAGTCTGGGTCGAGGGGCCCGATGGTGGCTGGCGCAGGAAGCCGATGACCGCGGGGGACGTGCTGATCCTGGTGCGCAAGCGCAAGGGCGGCCTGTTCGATGCCCTCATCCAGAATTTGAAGCGCGAGGGCTTGCCCGTGGCCGGGGCCGACCGGCTGGTGCTCTCTGACCATATCGGCGTGCAGGACTGCCTGAACCTGATCCGCTTCGTGCTGATGCCCAGCGATGACCTGACTCTGGCAGAGATCCTGCGCGGTCCGTTTTGTGATCTGGTCGATGACAATGACCACCTCTTCCCGCTCGCCCATGGGCGGGGCAAGTCGACCTCCCTGTGGTCAAGATTGCAAGCGAGCAAAGCTCCTGAACACACGGCCCCCCGCGCGTTTCTTGAAGCGCTGCTGGAGCGGAGCAGTTGGCCCCCCTTTGAGTTCCTGACCGCAGTTTTGGAATGCCCTGTCCGGGGCAAAGAGACGGGCTGGGATCGGATCGGTGCCCGCCTCGGCTCGCCCGCGCGCGATCCAATCGAAGCCCTTTGCGCCCGCGCCCTGGCCCATGATGGCGAGCGCGGCGCAAGCCTACAGACCTTCTTGTCCGCCATGGAAACCGACCAGAGCGAGATCAAACGCGACCTGGCCGAAGCGGGCGGAGCCGTGCGCGTGATGACCGTCCACGGTGCCAAAGGGCTTCAAGCGCCCGTCGTGATCCTGCCGGACACAACATCCGCCCCGGGCCCCCAACGCAGCGCGCTTTTGACCCTGGAAGACGGCCTGCCCGTCTGGGCGCCCAGCAAGGCCGGTGACACAGACCACCTCGCAGCCGCGCGCGAAGACGCCAGAGCCCGCATGTTGGAGGAGCATGTGCGCCTCCTTTATGTGGCGCTGACCCGGGCTCAGGACCGACTGATTGTCTGCGGCGCCTGGTATGGCCGCAGCGCGCCAGGCTTCGCGGACCTCTCCTGGTATGACCTCTGCGCCAAGGGCTTTGCCCGAGCCGGCGCTATGGAAGACGACGCGACGGGTATCCTGGCGCTCGGCGCGGCGCCGCCCGTATCCGCGCCCGCTAAAGGTACGAGTACGGCCCTTGGGCGTGGCCCGACCTGGCTGCGCGAGACACCGCAGGCTGAAGCGCGCGGCGCTCGCGCCATCAGCCCCTCGCACCTTACGGCAGATGCAGCCCCCGTGACTGACCCCCTCGGCCCCCGCCCCCCGGACCGTCGCCTGAGAGGCCGCCTGATCCACAGCCTGCTGGAACGGCTACCGCAACTTGGTGAAGATGAGCGCGCCGATGCCGCAGCCCGTTTCCTGGCCAAGGAGAGCGCCCTGCGCGACGACGAACGCCGGGAGATCGCCGAAACGTCGCTCGCAACCCTGGCGGACCCAGCCATGTCCGACGTGTTCAGCCCCGAAGGACGGGCGGAAGCGGCGATTGTCGGGGCCGGGACCGGCTGGCCGGACGGGACGGTGATCAATGGCCGGGTCGACCGCCTGGTGATCACCGACACACAGATCCTCGTGGCCGATATCAAGACAGACCGCCCTCCTCCCAAGACAGCCGAAGGCGTCGGGGATGCCTATCTTGTGCAAATGGCCGCCTATCAGAACGTACTTGAAGCTGGTTTTCCGGGGCGCAGCGTGGAGTGCGTTCTGGTGTGGACCGATGGTCCACGACTTATGCCCCTGCCTCGCCCGCTTCTGTTAGAAGCGCTAAACAGAGCACGGAGCGGGCTTTGACCGGCCGGGGAATCGCCTATCTCTCCCCCAAGACAGATAAAGGAGCTTGAAATCATGGCGACAAAGACCCTCACAGATGATGATTTCGACGCTGCGATTGCTGGCGACTTGCCCGTCGTGGTGGACTTCTGGGCCGAATGGTGTGGACCGTGTAAGCAAATGGCGCCCCACCTGGACGCGGTTGCCGAGGAGTATGGCGACAAGGTTACCATCGCGAAGATCAATGTGGATGAGAATCCCATGAGCGCTTCGAAATACGGCGTACGTGGTCTGCCCACCCTCATGCTGTTCAAGGATGGCAAAATGGTCGACAGCCAGCTCGGCGCCATGAGCAAGCAGCGCATCGCCGAGTGGATCAAGGAAAACGCCTGATCCCAGTACGGCAACCGAAACACCATAAAGGGGCGCTCCATGCGCCCCTTTTCTGCGTTAAAACCCCGCCCCCGGCCTGGCGAGGTAGGCTTTCTCCTCAACCGTGCTGCTGCGGCCGAGGATGACGTTGCGGTGGGGGAAGCGGCCGAATTGGTCGATGACGGCCTTGTGCTTGTGGGCATAGTCGAGCGTGTCGTCCACAAGCGCCTTGAAGGGCGGACGGGCGCTTTCGGCGAGACGGGTGAACAGATCGACGCTGAGTTGCTGGTCAGCGGTGCGCTCGGAATGTTCCAGGGGCAGATAGAAGAACATCTGTTCGACTTCTGTCAGCTCCCGGTCCTGACCGAGGACAAGCCCTTCCTTGGCAAGCCCCAGGGCGCGGGAGTCGAGGCTGAAGGCGTTTGGGGTGTCTCGGAAAATGTTGCGGGTGAACTGGTCCATCGCGATGATGGCGGCCAGGCGTGGGCGCGGCCCGCGTTCGGCCCAGGTTTCGGCCAGCCCTGCCGCCAGCGCTTCAATCGTGGGCAGGTATCGTACCTCCAGGTCCCGGTCCACCGCGTCGGATTTGCCGAACCAGACCCGTTTACGCGCCTCCGCCAGCACAGCGTCATGGGCCGCCGGGCCGATCCAGTCGTCGAGAATATCGTCAGGTGAGACCACGGTCATTTTGGCCGCGTGGACACAACCATGTAGTTGACGCCGGTATCGTTTGAGAGCCGCCAGGCATCCATCAGCGGATTGTAGGTCACGCCCTGGGGCGCGCGCACGGTCATGCCAGCGTCGGTCAGGGAGTCGACGATTTCGCGGGGCTTCAGGAATTTGTTCCACTCATGGGTGCCGCGCGGCAACCAGCCTAAAACGTATTCGGCGCCCACAATGGCCAACGCAAATGCCTTGGGCGTTCGGTTCAACGTGGCCACGACCATGATACCACCCGGCTTCACCAGGCTGGCCGTATCGCGCAGAAACCCGGCCGGGTCGGCGACGTGCTCGACCACTTCAAGGTTCAGGACCACATCGAACGGCCCCTCACCCGCCGCGATCAGTTCTTCCGCCGTGCCTGCGCGATAGTCGACCTCCACGCCGGTCTGGCTCGCATGGGCCATTGCGGTCTTGATGTTGGCTTCAGACGCATCGACGCCCGTGACACGTGCGCCCAGGCGGGCCATGGGCTCGCTGACAAGGCCGCCGCCGCACCCAATATCCAGCAAGCCAAGGCCCTCAAACGGCCTGCGCGCGGTCGCATCAAGGCCAAAGTGCCCGACCACCGTGTCGCGGATAAAGCCCAGCCTTACGGGATTGAACTTATGCAACGGCTTGAATTTGCCTGTAGGATCCCACCACTCAGCCGCCATTGCCGTGAATTTGGCCACTTCTGCCTCATCAATGCTCGGCCGGTGCAGGCTGCCTGGGCGTTCGGCGGTGGTCTCGTCCATGGGTTTAGCGTTCCTGTTTGATCCGCAAGGGGGCGCGCTCTACAAAAGCGCGTTGAGTTCGAGACATGGGAAAGAAAGACGATGAGGCAATGCGGCGAACCGTTCTGAAATTTGGCGGCACATCTGTGGCGGACCTCGAACGGATCGCCCACGTGGCCGATCTGGTCGCTGCGCGCGCCGCTTCCGGCGAAGCGCTGGCCGTCGTGGTGTCCGCCATGGCCGGTGAAACCAACAAGCTGGTCGGCTACGCCCACGGCGCGGCCGGCGACGAGATTGGCGCGGGTCAATTCGACGACGAGTACGACGTGGTGGTCAGTTCCGGCGAGCAGGTCACCGCAGGGCTATTGGCCCTTGCGCTTCGCAGGCGTGGGCACCGCGCGCGAAGCTGGCTGGGCTGGCAGCTTGAGATGCGCACGAGTGATGCCCACGGCCGGGCACGCATTCAGGGATTTGAGGAATCCGGCCTGCCCGAAGCCGTCGATAGCGGCGAGATTGCCGTGATCGCCGGGTTCCAGGGCGTTACCGACGACGGGCGTATCGCCACGCTTGGTCGGGGTGGGTCCGATACGAGCGCTGTGGCCGTGGCGGCCGCCCTTGGCGCGGACTGCTGCGATATCTACACCGATGTGGACGGTGTCTATACCACCGACCCGCGCATCGTCTCAAAGGCCCAGCGGATCGAGCGCATCTCCTATGAGGAAATGCTGGAGATGGCGTCCCTGGGGGCAAAAGTGCTCCAGACCCGCTCGGTCGAACTGGCCATGAACCACAATGTGCCCATCCGGGTGCTTTCGAGCTTTATAGCTCACAATACGCCCAATCCGGGCACACGTGTCTGTTCGGAGGATGAAATCGTGGAAAAGCAGGTTGTCAGCGGCGTGGCCTATTCGCGCGATGAAGCCAAGGTCACGCTCTATGGTGTCGCGGACAAGCCTGGCGTCTCGGCGCGGATCTTCGCGCTCATGGCCGCAGGGGGCGTGAATGTGGACATGATTGTCCAGGCCAATGCCCGTGGCGAAGGCGTCGCCAACATGGTGTTCACCTGCACGGACCGCGACAGCCAAATTGCTGAGGAAACCCTGCGCCGCCACCAGGACGAGATTGAGTTTGAACGCCTGGAAGTGGAACGCGATGTCGCAAAGGTCTCCATCATCGGTGTCGGCATGAAGAGCCATACCGGTGTGGCTGAGACCATGTTCCGAGCGCTCTATGAGAAGGGCATCAATATCGACGTCATCGCGACGTCGGAAATCAAGATCTCTGTCCTGATCGAAGCGGCCTATACCGAATTGGCTGTGCGCGCGCTGCACACCGCCTTTGAACTCGACGCTACGTAATATCGCCAGCGACACAATTTGAGAGCCCATGCCAGAGACCTATTCCGCCCCTCGTTTGCTGATGAACCGCCTGCGCCAGATGATGGCTGCTGGCGGCGACGACAGCGAACGGCTGGGCAAGGTGGTCAAACTGGTTGCCGGCACAATGGTGGCCGATGTGTGCTCGATCTATCTGCGCACCCTGGACGACATGCTGGAGCTGATCGCGACTGAGGGGCTGCGCCCGGAAGCGGTTAGCCGAACGCGCCTTGGTCTGGACGAAGGCCTTGTTGGGCAAATTGCGATGTCCGCCTCGCCCCTGGCTATCCAGGATGCACCGCGCCACCCGGCATTCTCTTACCGACCCGAGACGGGCGAAGATCCCTATCACGCCTTTCTGGGTGTGCCGATCTTGCGAAGTGGCCGCGTCACAGGCGTGTTGACGGTGCAAAACCGTACCGCGCGCAGCTATGGCGAAGACGAAGTTGAAACCCTCCAGACCATCGCCATGGTGTTGGCCGAAGTGCTCGCGACAGTTTCGGATGCACGCCGGGCGGCGGAGGCCGATGAGGCAAGTTTGCGACCGGCCACACTGCAAGGCCGTTCGCTATGCGGCGGCATTGGGATTGGCACAGTGGTCTTCCATGACCCGGTGGTGCCCGCGGCGAAGTTCTTCTCCGCAGATGTGCAGGGCGAAACGGACCGGCTGCAAGCAGCGCTGAACGCCCTGCGGGTTTCCGTGGATGCGATGGTGTCGATCGATACCGGCGCGCTCATGGGAGAATCGCGTGAAGTCTTGGAGACCTACCGCCTCCTCGCCCACGACCCGGCCTGGGCCGAGCGCCTCCAGGAAGGGGTGCAGGGCGGCTTGACCGCCGAGGCCGCCGTCGACCGGGCCCGCCGGGAACACCGTGCGCGCCTGGAAACGGCCACCGACTCCTATTTGCGCGAGCGCCTTTACGATCTCGAAGACCTGGACAATCGGCTGCTGCGTATTCTCAGCGGGGATGACCACACGGCGCTGGCGGCAGACAGTGATGTCAGTCATGCGGTCGTTGTCGCGCGCCGCCTCGGCCCGGCAGACCTGCTGGAATATCGCGGGAAGGGTCTGGCGGGCATCCTGATTGAGGAATCCTCGGTCTCGTCCCACGCCGCCATCGTGGCCCGCGCCATGGAAATCCCGACCATTGGCAACGTGCCCGGCATAACGACAGCGGTTGAAGCCGGCGATGCCATCATCGTCGATGCCGAAGAGGGCAAGGCACACCTGCGCGCCGATGATGCCCTGAAGGCGGCCTATACGGATCGGATCGCCCTGCGCGGCGAACGCCAGGCCGCCTATGAAGCCCTGCGCGACCAACCGGCGACATCGCTGGACGGAATAACCATCTCGCTGAACCTGAATGCTGGCCTCGCGCTCGATGTCGACGCTGTGGAAGAGGCCGGCGCGGAAGGCATCGGCCTCTTTCGGACGGAGTTTCAGTTTCTGGTCGCCTCGACGTTGCCGAGGCTAGGCGAACAGGTCGAGCTCTACTCGACCGTTCTGGATACCGCAGGCGACAAGCCCGTCACATTCCGCACAGTGGACCTGGGCGGAGACAAGTTGCTGCCGAATCTGAACACGGTGCGGGAGGAAAACCCCGCCCTGGGATGGCGGTCGATCCGGTTCGCCCTGGACACAAGGGGCCTGTTCCGGCGGCAATTGCGCGCCCTGGTCCGCGCGGCCAGTGGACGGCACTTGCGGGTGATGTTCCCGATGATCACCATTGCCGAGGAATTTTTCGAGGCGAAAGCCATGCTGCTCGAAGAATTGGAATGGAGCGGCGCGCGTGGCTTTGCCCCTCCGGAGCGGCTGGAGATCGGCGCCATGCTGGAGGCCCCGGCCCTGGCCTACGCCTTGCCGGAGATCGCGGAGGAAGCCGACTTTCTGTCCCTGGGCACCAATGACCTCATGCAGTTTTTCTTCGCTGCAGACCGCATGACTCCATCTGTCTCAGATCGGTACGACATCGTCAGTCGCCCGGCCCTGCGGTTCCTGAAATCGGTCGCTGAAAACTGCGCCGCCCTGGACCTGCCCCTGTCGCTCTGCGGAGAGGCATCGGGCGACCCGCTTCAGGCTTTGTGCCTTGCTTCCCTTGGGTTTCACACCCTATCCATGCCCGCCTCACAGATCGGGCCCGTCAAAAAGGCGATACGGAGCGTACACCTCGCGCAATTGGGGCATGCGCTTTGCACTTCTCTCTCAGAAGGGCGTGGCGACCTGCGTAAGGAATTGTTAGCCTTGTTGGACGACCTTGGAGTGGATGTCACACTCAATTGATCGTGGCCTATGAATTGTATAAAACCTTCATGGGCTTAGGGCATATATTGAGCGGGACACAGGGTCCCGCACGTGAGGAGCATGCCGTAAACGCGGCAGGGCAATGGAAATGGCAGAAGAATCGAACTCGCCTGTGCCCACGGTCATGACACCGCCATCACAACCAGCCCCCAAAGACGGAACGCTCCGTACGGGCCCGCCTGCCGAAGCGAATCCTGCGGCCATTGCGCCCGAAACGCCCGTTTTGGAGCCAGAATACACCGGAAGCCCGCAAGCCTATTATGACGCTCTGCGCGAGGCTTTGCCGGAAGAACGGATTGGCCAACTCCTGCGCAAGGTGCGCGATGCCAAGCAGGTCAGCATCGAAGCCCTCCACGAAATCACCCGCCACAATGCCCAGAAGCTCATTTCCATTGAGCGGATGGAAGTGTCCGGCATGTCACGCGGTTACATCACACCGGTGGTGCGCGACTACGCCAGAACACTGGGGATCGATGGCGATCAGGTTGTTCGCGACTATTCCGCAGATTGCGGAACGCTTGAGACCGTATCGGCCCCTGAACAGGTTGTCTCGACCGATGGGGTTACCCGCCCGGCCTTCTTGCGTCCGGCCTATGCCGCGGCCGCCGTCCTCGCTGTGGCTGTGATTGGGGGAGCAATTTTCGCCGTATCGGGTCAAGGCAGCAGCAATGGCGGACCTGAACTGGCCGTACAGCCACTGAATGGTGCTGCGGAAAGCCTCTTCGCCGACGTGCCTCTGACAGAGCGCGTGCGCGTTGAGAACATGGAACTCACGCTTGTGGCCCTCCAGGATGCATGGGTCGAAGTTCGTGGCCCCGACGGCACGCTTTACCGCAACCGGATCATGCGGGCCGGCGAGACCTACATTCCTCGCTCGGGTGCAGGCTGGACAATTAGTGCACGCAACGGCACCGCCTTTGAATGGCGCCTTGGCGACGCGGTGATCGGCCCCCTTGGCCCGGAAGACGCTGCCGTGTTCGCCGCCAGCGTAGACAGCGCCGCCACCCGCGCCCAGGACGCCGCTGCACCCGCCCTCGCGGCCGCTGGCAATGGCCAGCCTTCACGCTAAGCGACACGCTGGCGCCTTTACCGCGCCCTCAATCATCGCCACATTGCAGTGGTCAGCCCGTCAGCGATCCGGCAAGGAGCCCTGAAAGCCCATGAGCGCGAACACAATCCGCCCCTGGCGCAGCATTGAGCGCCGGAAAAGCCGGAAGATTCAGGTGGGCAAGGTAGAGGTGGGCAGCGACGCGCCCATTGCAGTCCAGTCCATGACGAACACACCCACGGAAGATGCCGCAGCCACGCTGGACCAGATTCGCGCCCTGGAAGAGGCCGGCGCCGATATCGTGCGGGTATCTTGCCCCACCGAAGAGTCCACTGCGGCCATGCCCACCATCTGTCGCGAGGCGAAGGTGCCAATCGTGGCCGACATCCATTTCCACTATAAACGCGGCATTGAGGCCGCTGAAGCTGGCGCCGCCTGCCTGCGCATCAATCCCGGCAATATCGGCAGCCCGGACCGGGTGAAAGAAGTCGTCAGCGCGGCGCGCGCCAATGGCTGCTCCATCCGCATCGGGGTGAATGGCGGCTCTCTGGAGCGCCACTTGCTGGAAAAATATGGCGAGCCCTGCCCAGACGCGATGGTGGAAAGCGCGCTGGACCATGCCCGCATCCTCGATGATCTGGGCTTTCACGAGTATAAGATCAGCGTAAAAGCCTCCGATATGTTCCTCACCGTGGCGGCTTACCAGCAGCTCGCCGAGGCCACCGATGCGCCGCTGCATTTGGGCATCACCGAAGCCGGTGGCCAGCGCACAGGCACGGTGAAATCCTCCATCGGCATGGGCAATTTGCTCTGGATGGGCATTGGTGACACGATCCGCGTCTCGCTCAGCGCGGACCCGGTCGAAGAAATCAAGGTCGGCTTTGAAATGCTGAAATCCCTCGGCCTGCGCACGCGGGGCGTGAACATCGTCGCCTGCCCCTCCTGCGCGCGTCAGGGCTTTGACGTGATCAAGACCGTCGAGACGCTGGAGCAGCGCCTGGCGCACATTTCCGAGCCGATTTCCCTGTCCATCATTGGTTGTGTGGTAAACGGGCCGGGCGAAGCGGCACTGACGGATATGGGCTTCACAGGCGGCGGTAAGGAAGCGGGCATGATGTACATGGCCGGCGCACCGTCTCACAAAGTCTCCAACGAAGACATGATCGACCACATCGTCGAGGAAATCGAAGCCAAGGCCACCAAAATGCGCACCGCGCGCGAAGCCGCCGAACTGGCAGCAGAGTAGGCCAAAAGCGACCCACTGCGGACTTTAACAGGTCCGTGATTTGCCGTATGCGAAGCAAAACCTTGCCCGGAGGAGGCCCAAGATGCGCATTGGTGTTCCAACTGAGATCAAGAAACAGGAATTCCGTGTCGGGTTGACCCCGGAGAGCGTGGGCGAGCTGGTCGCGGCGGGCCATGAGGTGTTCATCCAGGACGGGGCCGGTGTCGGCTCGGCCTGCGAGAATGGCGAGTACGAAGCCGTCGGCGCACGGATCCTGCCCGATGCAGACGCTGTCTTTGGCGAGAGCGAATTGATCGTGAAGGTGAAAGAGCCCCAGCCGGAAGAGACCGCGCGCCTGACCCGCGACCACACCCTTTTCACCTATCTCCACCTCGCGCCGGACCCAGTCCAGGCCAAGGGTCTGATCGACAGCGGCGCGGTGGCCATCGCCTATGAGACCGTGACCGACCGGGACGGGCGCTTGCCCCTGCTCACCCCCATGAGCCAGGTGGCGGGCCGGATGAGCATGCAGGTCGCCGCCTGGGCGCTGATGAAAACCAAGCGCGGGCGCGGGCTCCTGCTCGGCGGCGTGCCCGGCGTGTCTCCTGCCAAGGTCGTGATCATTGGCGGCGGCGTCTCCGGCACAAACGCGGCGGAAATCGCCGTGGGCATGCGCGCGGATGTGACCGTGTTTGACCGCAATACGGTCCGCCTGGCCGAGCTCGACGCCCAGTTCAACGGCCTTGTGAAAACCATGTACTCCACCCGCACGGCCCTGGCCGAGGCGGTGAAGAGCGCGGATCTCGTGATCGGCGCGGTGCTGATCCCCGGTGCGTCGGCGCCCAAGCTGATCACGCGCCAGCAGCTTTCCACAATGAAGCCGGGCGCCGTGCTGGTCGACATCGCCATCGACCAGGGCGGATGTTTCGAGACCTCACGGCCCACCACCCATGAAGACCCGATCTACGAAGTTGACGGCATCCTGCACTATTGCGTCGCCAACATGCCCGGCGCCGTGCCGCGCACCTCCACCTATGCCCTGAACAATGCCACCCTGCCCTTCGTGCAGCAGATCGCAGGGATGGGCACG
The DNA here is from genome assembly GCA_038526245.1 of Pseudomonadota bacterium. GTDB lineage: Bacteria > Pseudomonadota > Alphaproteobacteria > Caulobacterales > Hyphomonadaceae > UBA5336. The sequence continues at coordinate 41,287 of JBCBGZ010000006.1, read as the reverse complement.
AAGGCCGCGCTGAACGCCAATCCGCATCTCGCCCGCGGCCTCACCGTCGCCGAAGGCATGATCACCCACGAAGCCGTCGCCGCCGACCTCGGCAAACCCTTCGCAACGCCGGACTGGTTCACCCCGATGGCTTGAGTTCGCAGCTCCGGTCCTGTTAACTCTGGCCTTAGGGGATCGCGCCAATGACCGACATATTCATCAGCTACAAACGGGAAGACCGCCCTCTTGCCCAGCGTCTGTGCCATGAGCTTGAGACTCGGGGTTTCACTGTGTGGTGGGACTTCGCCTTGCTTTCGGGCCAGGACTACCGCCACATCATTCGACATGTGATTGACCAGGCTGGCGCCTGCGTCGTGCTATGGTCCCGGCTTTCGGTAACGTCTCCCTTTGTCGAGGATGAAGCGTCCCATGCTCTGCAGAGCGGGAAGCTGTGCCCGGTCCTGGTCGAGGACTGCAAGATCCCGCTCGGTTTCGGTCAGCTGCACACGGAAGATATGCGGGCATGGGCCGCGGGGGAGCCGTCTGACTCGATTGAGCGCCTGGCTGCCGCAATATCTCAGATGATATCGGAAAGGCCCCATGACCCGGAGAGTGGAGGGTCCACTCCGATCACGTCCGGTGAACTCGACGCCTTCAAACACGCGGGCGTCGAACGCACCCCCCGGGCCTGGAAGAGATTCATCGCAAGGCACCCGGAGAGTCGCTTTGCCGAATTCGCTCGCAGCGAACTGCGGGAAAACAGGGGCAAGTTCCGCCGCCGGCTCGCCCTCGCAACCGCCGGAACACTCGCCGTGACGGGCATCAGCTTTTCGGTCCTTGCGAGCGTTCGACCAGACCTCATCCCTTTATTGGATGAAAGTGAATTGGCTCGCGAAGAGCGCACTGCTTGGAGAATTGCGCGCGGTGACAACACGGTCGACTCGATAAGGGAGTTTCTGGACGAGTTCCCGGCGGGACACTTCAGCGCAGATGCCGAGAAACGACTGGCCGGTCTTGTCGACGATGCGAGGTGGCAGACGGTTCTGAACAATCGCACGGTGGAGTCAGTCAAAGCCTTCCGCGAAAGCTTTTGTCCTGGAGCAAAGGCCTGCACACAGGCCGACGAACTCTACATCGAGCTTCTCGACACGGAAGACTGGCAAACCGCCCTCTCCGAAAACTCGATAGAGGCGTATGAACTCTATCTTGAAAAGCACGCACCAGACGGCATCCACGTCGCCCAAGCCAGGCAACGGATTGAGGTGCTGCAAAGCTCAAGGGCCGAGGATGATCGTCGACGACGCAGCGTTGAAGCAGCCCGGGCGGACGAAAGCGCGTTCCGCGCGGCGCAAGCCGAAGGCACGCAGGAGGGCTTTGAGGCCTACCTCGCACGGTCGGCGCCCAAGGCATTTGAACGCGAAGCCTTGGACGCGATTGCCGAACTGAACCTTCTTACTGCATGGCGTGCCGCGACGAATGACGGTTCAACCTCAGCCTATCAGCAGTTTTTGCGCGACCACCCAAATTCACGGTTTGCCGCTGACGCCCGATCGATCCTCGAGCAAGCCACGCGCGATCGGGCCGAACAACAGGCCTTTTTCGAGGCCCGGGACACCCGAAGCGTGGCGGCCTTATCCGCCTTTCTGCGCGCCTGGCCAGGAAGCGAATACACCAGTCAGGCCACCCGACTGATCGCCGAGATTGAGCAAGCCGAGGCGCGCTCTGCAGACGATGCCGCCTTCCGGTCCGCTGCGTCACAGAACACCAGCGAGAGCTATGCCGCGTATCTAGACGCCTACCCCCTCGGCCTGCATGTCTCGGAAGCCAGGGACGGACAGGCATCCGCGTTGCGCCGCGATGAGCAAATCGCCTGGAACAAGATCGCCTACACGAATGATATCTACGAGATTGATCTCTTCCTGGAACAGTATCCGTCAGGCAGATATTCCGGTGAAGCACGGGAACGTCGCGCAGATCTCGTGGGAAACCTGGAAAGAGCCCGACAGGAAGCTGAAGAGCGAGATGCCTGGCTCCGCGTGAAAGCTGAAAACACCGAGGACGGGTATCGAGCCTTCCTTGCTCAGTACGGCACGGGGCAATACGGACGCGATGCAAGGCAAGCGCTGGATACGTTACTGGATCGCGAGATCGAAGACGCGTTCTATCGTGCGGAAGCCACCGGCGACGTGGATTTTGTTCTGCGCTTTCTCTCGATCTATCGACCAGCCCATCCCAGCCACGAATACGTCTTCAGAGCCGAGCGGTTGGTCAGCGACTGGTCGAGCCGCCGCCCTCCGGATCCGGTCAGGACACCAGATCCTGAGCCTCAACCTCGGGGCGACATCGGGCCTGAACCCGCGCCACGCTCGACCGCTGCGCGCGAAAGCAACACCCTCGCGGTTCGCGATGCGACACCGTCCGACCCGACGGTATCGCTCCCTACGGCCAACAGAAATGTCGAATTGGTGCCCGTTCAATCCATTGAGCCACGTACCGCCCCCCCAAGCGATGTCGGGCCTCGCAGCGCCGTGGAAACCGAACCCCGACCGGTATCTCCACCGCCCGCAACACCTCAACCCGTTGCTGAAAGCGCGCCCCAGCCTGCTCCGGCTCCAGAGCCAACGGCGACGTCCGAACCCCGTCTCAATCATGATCGGGACCATCTGGATCGAGAAATTGAGCAACTTCAGAAGCAGCCATCTCGGGAAGACGCAGATCTGCTGCAACCGCACTAAGGGGCCTTCAAGCAAGGCGCGCGCTCTTTTGTGCACAACTCCCAAGCCTCAGGGCGCTACCCGTTCGAAACCACCGCCTCCGCCCGCGCCTTTTGCCAGCGGGTGTAGATCAGCCAGGCGCCGACCAGGAACATGGGCACGGAATAGGCCATGCCCTTGGTGAAGGGTACATCTTCCCAGATCATGCGGTGGGGGGCGAATTTGAACGTCTCCACATAGATCCGCGCGATGGCGTATCCGACCAGGAATATGCCCGACGTCAGCCCCGGAAATCGCAGCGTGCGATAAAGGTAGATGAACAGGCTGACGATAATGAAGAGCACCGCGCCCTCCAGCGCCGCTTCATAGAGGTTGGCCGGATGGCGCGCCTCGGCATAGCCCGGAAAAACGATGGCCCAGGGCAGGTTCGACGGCGAGCCCACAATCTCCCCGTTCACGAAATTGGCCGAGCGCACCAGCAAGATCCCCACGGGCGAACAGGCGGCCACAAGGTCGCCGATCACCCATTTGTCCACGCCATTGCGCGCGGCGAAGATCAGGATGGCGATCACCGTGCCCAGCAGCCCGCCATGGAAGGACATGCCCCCCTCCCAAAACGCGAAGATCTGCAGCGGATTGGCGAGATAATAGTCCGGCTTGTAGAGCAGGATATGGCCGAGCCGCCCGCCCAGGATCACCCCGGCAACGATATAGATCAGCAGATCATCGAGCTTTTCATAGAGGTTCGGCGCCTGCCCTCCGGCCCAGAGGTTCGGGCGCTGCAAAAGCCGGCGCACATACCACCAGCTGAACGCAAACGTGGTGGCGAATGCAATGCCATACCAACGCACCGCAAGGGGGCCGATCTGGAAGGCAATTGGGTCAATACCGGGAAATTCCATGGCGCAGCCCCTCGAAAATGCCTTCCCTAAAGCTTCCAGAGGCTAAATCAATCTCAGGCGTGCCAGACAACGCATAACTCACAGTCAAAGTATGGGTGCGCGCCTCGCGTGCACGCTCGACAAGGAAGCAGGTTCGATTTCGCAAATCTCGTGGCGGAATTGGAAACAAGCTGACCGGAAAACGCCCAAGACGCGCGCTCAGAATCGCCAATTCGCCCGATCACATTTGTGTCAATTTCGCAACAATTCCGCCGCGAATGCAAAAAAATGCTCCGCATTGCTGCCTATTGGACAGTCCGCGACCTAATTCTTCTATGAAAACCAGAAAAAGGAGAAGGATGATGGGTAAACGAAACTTGCTGGGCGCAAGCGCGGTTGCGCTCATGCTGACCATCGCGGCGCTGCCAGGCCACGCCCAGAACGCAGATAGCGACGAGGAACTGCGCCAGTCGCAAATCGTGGTGACAGGCACTCGCTCAACTGACCGCACGGCCCTGGAAACCGCTGTTCCGGTTGACGTCTTCCCCGTTGCCGAGCTGACGGAGACCGGCCGGACCGAGCTGAACCAAATCCTTGCGGCCACGGTGCCCTCGTTCAACTTCAACCAGACCGCCATCAGCGATGGATCCGACATCATTCGGCCCGCCACCCTGCGCGGTCTGGCACCGGATCAGACGCTGGTGCTGGTCAATTCAAAGCGCCGCCACTCTTCCTCTCTGGTCAATATCAATGGCACAGTGGGCCGCGGCTCTTCGGCTGTGGACCTTAACTCCATTCCCACGGCCGCCATTGGCAGCGTGCAGGTTCTGCGCGACGGCGCCTCGGCGCAGTACGGCTCCGACGCCATTGCAGGTGTGATCAACGTGCTTCTCAAGGAAGAAAGCAGCGGCGGCGGCATCAGCGCGCGATACGGCGCCTTCGTCACGGACATTGAAGGGCAGGACCGTGAGGCGGTCGATGGCGAAACCCTCCAGGTCAGCGGCTGGAAGGGCTTTTCAATCGGCGAAGACGGCTTCCTGACGGTGTCGGCCGAATACAAGGACCGCAACCGGTCCAACCGCGCGGGCCTCGACCCCCGCCAACAATATATCCGGCCCGATGGCGTCGTCGATCCGCGTGAGAACACGTTCAATCGCCTCAACCACAATTGGGGTAATGGCAATGTGGAAGACTTCAGCGCCTTCGCAAATGCTGGATATTCCATCAGCCCGGACTGGGAGCTCTATGGCTGGCTGGGCTACCAGGACCGGGAAGCCGAGAGTACCGGCTTTTACCGCCGCTCAAGCGACTCCGCGCCTTCACCATTGGGTACGCGTAGCACGCCTCGCAACCTTACAGAGATCTATCCGGACGGGTTCCTGCCGACCATCGTTGGCGATGTCACCGATATCAGCGCTGGTGGCGGCGTTCGCGGCGACCTTGGTGGATGGGACGCCGACTTCAGCGTCGTATATGGCTCCAACGAGCTGGACTATTCGGTCGTAAACACACTGAATGCGTCGCTCGGTCCCACGAGCCAGACAGAATTCGACGCTGGAGCGCTGGAATACAATCAGGTCGTGGTGAACGCCAACATCACGCAGACCTTTGACAACCTGCTGCCGGGCAGCACCACTCTGTCGTTCGGCCTGGAATATCGTGATGAAGGCTTCGAGATCACAGCGGGCGAGACCAATTCCTTTATCCAGGGCGGGTATCGCGGCATTCCCGGCGTCAACTACGCGCCTGTGGTTGGCGTAAACGTGCCCGCTGATTTTGATATCAATGATCCAAGCACTTTCCCGGACCCGTTTGATGCCGATTTCGGGGTCGGGTTCGCTGGCGGCAGCCAGGTGTTTGCGGGTTTCACCCCCCAATCGGAAGTGGATGCCAGCCGGGACAATATCGGTCTCTACGCCGATGCGGAATGGGAGCCCAATGACCAGACGCTTCTGTCGGCGGCGGTGCGCTTTGAGGACTATTCCGACTTTGGCGAGACCTTCACGGGTAAGCTGACCGGCCGGTACGACTTCAACGATGCCTTTGCCGTGCGCGGTGCGTTCAGCACCGGCTTCCGCGCTCCATCCTTGCAACAGCAATTCTTCACGGCCTCATCGACCAATTTCATCGATGGTGTGCCATTTGAAATCGGAACCTTCCCCGCGGAGTCTGATGCGGCCATAGCCTTGGGAGCCCAACCCCTGGACGCAGAAGAGTCCACCAGCTTCTCTGCCGGGGTGGTGATTACGCCTGCGCCAGCTTTCTTCGTCACGATTGATGCCTACAGCATTGATATCGAGGATCAGATCTTTCTGTCTGAAAACCTTGGTGGCGCTGCTGTTGACCAGGTGCTTGCCGATGCGGGCGTGACCGGAATCAGCCGTCTTCGCTTCTTCCAGAACGGGATCGAAACCGAAACTCGCGGCGTGGACGTGGTGGCCCGCTACGATTGGGACCTTGCGGACATGGGTGAGCTTGGCCTGTCTGCGGCGTTCAACTTCTCGGAGGTCGAGGTCACAGAGGTGCCTGTGAACACGGTGCTGCCTGACCTGACTTTCTTCAGCCGGAACAATCGTCTCACATTCGAAGAGAGTGCACCGGAAACGAAGCTGATCCTATCAGCCGACTATGCGTGGAAAGACGCCATGTTTAATGCGCGCGCGACCCGCTATGGCGAAGTGATCGATCCGTCCAACAATCCCGCGAACGACTTTGCCCTTGAGGCGCGTTGGATTCTGGATGCGTCGGTGGATGTCGACCTGACGAACAACGTCACCGCAGGTTTTGGCATCGACAATGTGTTGGACGAATACCCGACCGAAACACCGAGCAACCAGAACTTCAACGGGATCTTCCCGTTTTCTGCGCGCTCGCCCTTCGGCTTCTCTGGTCGCTTCATGTACGGCCGGGTTTCATTCAACTGGTAAGACAGCCAATCCAGCTTGAAAGGCCAAAACGCCGCTCCGGATCGGGGCGGCGTTTTTTCTCTCACAGCTTTGAAAGTGCGGCGGACGCCCTGCCCTAAACCCCGGTCATGTCCGCAAGGACGCGGGCGATGAGCCGCTGGAAGGCTTCGCCAAAGCGGGGGGACCAGGTGTGGTCATCGGCATGGACGGGTTTGGTGGAATTAATGCCCGCCACGCGCATGTCACCGGTTTCACTGGTAAACCAGGGCCCGCCCGAAGAGCCCTCCGTCAGGCCGTTTTCTGCCTTGATGACGCCGTAAGAGCGATCCTCGACACGCTCACCGGTGGTGGCGTAGAGGAAGCGACCGTCAAACTCGAAATCATCGGTCGACTTGCGCGGATAGCCCAGGCTTGTGAACGGCCCATCGGGATCGGCATTGGCAAGTAAGCCTGCCGTACCGGTCTTGTGAGCAATGGGTGCATCCAAACGTACCAGCGAGACGTCATAATGGCCGGGCGTTGTGCCAGGCGCCGGGGCAGCCCAGCCCGATGGCACATAGGCCGCCTCGCCCGCCCATTTGCCCGCAGACTCGCCCGCCAGATACTGCGGCTGGAACACCATCCAGTCGGCAAACGCCCCCTCGCCAGTCATGGCATTGGTCCGGGCAAACGCACAGTGCGCCGCGGTCAGCACGACTCGTTCGGCAATCACCGTGCCGGTGCAGTAGCGCACACGTCCGCCAAACACCGCGGTGACGCGGCCCACAGCGGAGATGGGATGGACGTCCAGGTCCGCGACCGCTTCGGTCACGGCCCCGCCCAGGGTTTCCTCGGCTGACACAAGGCGTCGGGCCATCAACGTATCGGGCTCGGTCTCACTTGGCGCAGACCCACGCGTTTCGAGGGGCGCGCGGGCCAGCACGTCGATCTGCCGCCCCCCGACGGGCATGGTGATTTCAATCCCCATTTCGAACGCAAAGCCACCGGTGGGGTCATGGGGCTCATCAACCTGACGCACATGGGCTGGCGGCGCCTCAAGGGCCGCCATCATCACCTCGAGATTGGCGTCAAACTCCATGGCGAGGACTTTGCCCGCACACGCTTAACAAAGTCCAGAAAACTGCGCAGTTTTTCTAGTGCGAGGCGAGGCCGAACAGGGCCTCACTTCCTTCCAGCATAGGTTTCCCGCCCGTTGTAATGCCTGCCACCCGGCCGGGCGCTTCCGCAAGAGAGGTCTCGGCGAAGAAACCCGCCAGCGCCAGCATGGTTCCGCGCAGCTTTCCGCCGGCATCGCGCGCTTCAAGGGCACTTTTGGCCAGGAAGTGCCCGCCAATGACATCTCCGGCAAGCGCGAGATACGCAGTTGCGCCCGAGAGCGCGTTGTCCTTGTCCGACGCCATCGTTTCGACGACCCAGTCGGTGGCCTCCGACAGGGCATCGCGCGCCCCTTCGAGCCGTTGGGCAATCTGCACCAGTTGCGGATCATTGGTCGCCCGGGCCGTGCGGGCGGTCTCGGACACCTCGTCGAGCATGGCGCCCATGGCCGCGCCACCATCGCGCGCCACTTTCCGGCCAATCAGGTCTATGGCCTGGATGCCATTTGTGCCCTCATAGATCGGCGCAATGCGCGCATCGCGGTAAAGCTGGGCGGCCATGGTTTCATCCATGAACCCCATCCCGCCATGGACCTGTACACCGAGGCTGGCGACCTCCACGCCCATATCTGTGCTCCACGCCTTGGCGATGGGGGTCAGCAAGTCTTCGCGGGCCCTGGCCTTCGCCTTGGCCTCATCCGTAGCGCCATGTTCAGCCAGATCTGCCGCCACGCCCGTGGCCAGACAGATGGCGCGCGCAGCCATGACATTGGCGCGCATCGTCGTCAGCATCCGGCGCACATCGGCATGGTGCAGGATGGGCGCAGCGCCCTCCACGCCGGGCGCCGTGCCCTGTTTGCGCTCCTGGGCGAACTGGAAGGCGGTCTGGTAAGCGGCCTCGCCCACGCCAACCCCTTCCAGGCCCACATTCAGGCGCGCGGAGTTCATCATGGTGAACATGGCATTCAGGCCCTTGTTCTCTTCGCCAATCAACCAGCCTGTGGCGCCGTCATATTCCATCACACAGGTTGGAGAGGCATGGATGCCGACTTTCTTCTCCAGCCCGATACACTTGACGTTGTTGCGCGCGCCAAGGCTGCCATCAGCCTCGACAAACTGCTTTGGTACCAGGAAGAGCGAAACGCCGCGCGAACCGGCCGGCGCATCGGGCAGCCGCGCGAGAACGAGGTGGATGATATTCTCGGCGATGTCATGGTCGCCCCAGGTGATGTAAATTTTCTGGCCTGTGATCGCGTAGCTGCCATCGCCATTGGGCACGGCCTTTGTCTTCAGAGCGCCCACATCGGAGCCCGCCTGGGGCTCGGTCAGGTTCATGGTGCCAGTCCAGTCGCCACTAATCAGCTTCGGCAGGTAAATCGCCTGCTGCTGCGGCGTGCCATGGGCCAACAACGCTTCAATCGCGCCAAAGGACAGCATGGGCGCCAGGGTGAATGCCATGTTCGCCCCGTGGAACATTTCCATCACGGCGAGGGCGAGCGCCTTGGGCCCCGACTGGCCACCATGGGCCTCGGGAAACGCAAGCCCCATCCAGCCCGCCTCACGAAACGCCTCATAGGCCGCGCCAAAGCCTGGCGCGGCAACCACGCCTGCTTCTGTAAGCTGTGCACCCGCCTTGTCGCCCTCGGCATTCAGCGGGGCGAGCACCTCCCCTGCCAGTTTCGCGGCCTCTTCCAGGATCGGGCCGACCAGGTCGCCATCGAACTCGCCGAATGCACCGCCTTCCAAAAGGGCATCAAGCCCGACCACCTTTCGCAAAAGAAACGACATCTCTTCAACGGGGGCAGCATAGGCCATGGCGTATCCTCATTGTGAATATGTGTTATCGCGCGTGACATGATACGCGGTCGCTGGAACGGCGTTAAGGACGTTCTACCTCTTGCCGCAAGGCGAAGACACCAGATGAGGGTGCCACCATGATCAAATCACTCGCAGCCATTGCCTTCGGCGCCACACTCCTGACCGGATGTGTGACCGCCCAGCAGAGCCTCGACCCCATCGACAGCTCGAATTTCGAGCTCGACAAGACCCACGCATTTCTGACCATCAGCGTCGAGCATTTCGGCCTGTCGGACTACAGCATCGACTTCACCGATTTCGATGCTCAGCTGGACTTTGAGGCTAATGACCCCACCGCGTCCGTGATCTCCGTCCAGGTCAACACGGCAGCGCTGGACACCCAGTATCCCGATCCGGAGAAAAAGGCCGAATGGGAAGACGAACTGGCCAATGATGGCCGCTTCCTGAATGCCGATGAATTCCCAGCCGCCACATTCGTTTCCACGGGCGCGGCCCAGTCCGGCGAGTTTGCTGGCACCGTCACCGGTGACCTGAATTTGCGCGGCGTTACGGCCCCGATCACCCTCGACGTGACTTATAATGGCACCGCGACGAGCCCGTTTGATGGCGGTAAGCGCCGCATCGGCTTCAATGCGACGGGCACATTCAACCGATCTGACTTCGGCATGGGCGCAATGACGAATTTTGTGTCCGACGAAGTCACCCTGAGCTTCTCCGGCGAGTTTCTCGAAGCTGGAGATGAGTGAGCATTTCTCCCCACAATCCCAAGGACCACTCCCATGAAATACACTGCCCTCCTCGCTGGCGCCGCCGGCCTCGCCCTGATCGCGGCCTGCGGAAACGCCACAAACGCCCCCGCTGTCGCCCAGGATGATGCGGCCCAGGCACCCGCTGCTCCGGCTGAAATCGTGCTGGCGGACTCCCTCGCCGAAGTGAATGGCGGCGCCTACTCCCTCGAGCGAACCCACGCCTTCCTGACCTGGAAAGTCGGTCACCAGCGTGGCATCTCCGACTACACGGTCCAGTTTGGCGACTTTGATGCCGACCTGAACTTTGATCCGGCGGACCCTGCCGCCTCGACGCTCTCGGTCACCATCAACCCAGCGAGCCTGATCGTGAACTATCCCGGCGATTACAAGGCTGGCCACGCCGACAGTGGGTTTGAAACCTGGGCCGAAGACATGGCGCGCAATGAGCGCTGGCTGAATGCCGACAATTATCCGGAAATCACCTTCACCTCGACGGATGTTGCACTGACAAGCGGCAACACCGGCACGGTGACGGGCGACCTGACATTCCTCGGAACGACCCTGCCAGTCACGCTGGACGTGACCTATAACGGCGTCGGCGGCGCGCCCTGGTATGGTGAGCGCGACCTGATCGGGTTCAATGCGACCACAACGATCAACCGGTCCGATTTCGGCATGACAGCCGCCATTCCGAACGTATCCGATGCGGTCACCATCGAGTTCTCGGGCGAGTTCCTGCAAGACGAGTAGGCGATCAATCGTGCGACCTGCCCCCCTTCTCCCGCAAGCGGGAGAAGGGGGGCGCCAGCTTTAGAGGCATGGCGAAATGTCAGACATCACCGCAACAGGCTCCAACCCTTCCCACCGCTATACGAGCGTTGCGATCGCCCTGCATTGGGTGATTGCGCTGGCGATCCTCAGCCTCATCCCCGGCGGCTGGTTCATGACGGACCTGCCGAACGACCATGTCTTGAAGGAAGGGCTCTACCAGCTCCACAAATCCGTCGGCATCACCATTTTGATCCTGACCCTCGCGCGGATTATCTGGCGCGTGATGAACCCGCCTCCGGCAGATGCCAGCGGGCTGACAGGCTGGGAAAAGACCGCCTCCCATGCCGCCCACTACGCTTTTTATGCGCTCATGCTGGCGCTGCCGCTGACGGGCTGGCTGTATGTCTCCACAGCGTATGATTTCGACATTCCGACAGTGCTTTACGGAATCGTGAGTTGGCCGGACCTGCCTTTTGTGGGCTTCCTAGCCAATGAGAGCGGCCATGGCGCGGTGGAGTTTGTCCATTCCAAGCTCGCCTGGCTCGCCCTCGCACTGGTCGCCGTACATGTCGCCGGTGCCCTGAAGCATGAATTCGGCCCTGAGGAGGGTGTGTTGAAACGAATGATCCCAGGCCTGTTTGGCAAAACCGGTGGCCCCCGCGCCCCCTCGCGCGGCGCGTTGAGCGCCTTCGGCGGCGCCCTGGCTGTTTTCGCCGCCGTCGCCGTCACCCCCGTCCTGGCCCAGGGCAGCGCCGCTGATGTCTCCGGTGGCTCCGAACTGGAAGCCAACTGGACCATCAACCGGGACGCCAATCCCTACATTCGCTTTTCCGGCATGCATGATGGCAGCCAGTACACCGGTTCGTTCGAAAACTGGGACGCGGTTATCGCGTTTGACCCGGACAATCTCGCCGCCTCCCGCGTGGAGGTCACGGTGGATCTGGCCTCGGCCATCGCCAACAAAAAACTCTACACGGACAGTCTGCGCGCAGCCGAATGGCTCGATGTGTCTGGCGCGCAAACCGCGACGGTCGTGCTCGACCTGTTTGATGGCGCCGAGCCGAACTACACCGCGAATGCGGCGCTTACGCTGAAAGGCGCCACGATCGACGTGCCGCTGGACTTCGAACTCTACTTCGAAGGCGATGAAGCCTTCATGGAAGGCGAAACCGTGCTTTCTCGCGCGGAGCTGGATGTCGGCATGGAAAGCGACCCCGGTGGGGATTGGGTATCGGACGAGATCCGCATCGAAGTTTCGCTGGCCGCGAAGCGCGTCACCGATTGACCTGATCGCCGCCTTCGGGGCATGTGCGGCGCGCCATGGCCACACTTGCCCTGAAACCCACGCCTGAAGGCATTGCCGCCGCCGTTGAAATCCTCGGTCAGGGCGGGCTCGTCGCCGTGCCAACGGAAACGGTTTACGGGATCGCAGCAGACGCAGCCAATGCCGACGCCGTCGCGCGGCTCTATGAGGTGAAAGCCCGGCCCGCCTTCAATCCACTGATTGCCCATGTGAACGGGCCAGATATGGCCGCGCGCGAAGGCGAGCTGTCTGGGGCTGCGGGCTTTTGCGCCGGGTTCTACTGGCCCGGACCGCTGACCATCGTCGTGCCGGGTGCTTCGGGTGCAACCACATGCGATCTGGCACGGGCCGGGCTCGACACCATCGCCCTGCGCCATCCCAGCCATTCGATCACCCATGATATCATCACCGGGCTGGGCCGCCCCATAGTGGCGCCGTCTGCCAATCGATCTGGCAAGATCAGCCCCGTCACGCCCCAGGACGTCTATGAGGAACTCGGCGAGACGATTGACGCCATCATGGATGGCGGGCGCTGCCCTGTAGGCCTGGAGTCCACTGTCGTGTCGTTTGCCGGGCCACAGCCCACCCTGCTGCGTCCGGGCGGGCTTGAGCGAGACCTGCTGGAAACCTTCCTCGGCGCGCCACTTGCCAGCCCAGAGGACGGCGCTGCCCCGGCCTCGCCCGGTCAGATGGCGCGCCATTACGCCCCCAACGCCCAGCTTCGCCTGGACGCAAAATCGAAGGAAGAGGGCGAGGTTTTCGTCGGCTTTGGTTCTGTGGCGGGGGACTACACCCTTTCCGAGCATGGCGTGCTGAAGGATGCCGCGGCCAATCTCTACCCGCTTCTTCGGTTTCTGGACCGCAAACATGAAAAGATCGCGATCTGCCCCATTCCGCGCCACGGCCTGGGTGAAGCGATAAATGATCGCCTTCGCCGCGCCGCACACCGGGACTAGGCAGGCCTCGCGAATTCGTCGGTATCCGGACGAACTGGCCTTAATTCACTTTTTGGGTTAATCCCCCGCTCCACTGCACGCCGTGGGGGCGTTGTCACACCAGTGTCAGCATTACAGCCTAGACGGGAAGGAGTTTCATGGGGCGAGATATGTTGCAGTCCATTGGGCATTTGCCGATGGTTTGGATGGCCTTTGCGGTGCTGGCCGCGACCGGCTGCCTTGCCTTCGTGGCGGGCCGCTCGGCTGCAATGGGTTTTACAGCCACCGGAACGGGTCCGCTGAATTCTCAACCGAACTATCATGGCTATTACGCCGCAATGTGCGCAGTGGTTCCCGCTGCGATCATCTTGCTCGGCTACGGTCTGTTTGGTGGCGGAATCGCCCGCGGGCTTCTGGCAGGCGAACTGCCCAGCGGATTCGCGGACTTCTCTCCCATCCAACTGGAGCAGTATCTCGACCGGGTGCGCGATGCGAGCCAACTGGACGCCGCTGCCTATAGTGGCGCGCAACTCTTCTCGGCTGTTACGCAGCGCTACCTGACCTTGTCCGGCGGGGTGAAGCTCTCTGCCCTCCTGGCCGCGCTCCTGGCCGCAGTGGGGGGCTTTGCCTATGCTCGCTCGCGCCTGGCCGGGTCGTTCCGCGCCCGGGCGCAGGTGGAGCGCGGCGTGGAGATCATGCTGTTCCTGTGCGCGGCCATCGCCATCGCAACCACGCTCGGCATTGTCGCGTCGCTCTTCTTTGAGTCCCTGCGGTTTTTCGCCCAGATCCCGGTGCTAGGGTTCCTGTTCGGCACCGAATGGAACGCCCAGACCAATGCGGATTTCGGCGCTGTTCCGCTGTTCTTCGGGACCTTTATCATCTCCCTCATCGCCATGTGCGTGGCGGCTCCCATCGGGCTCTACGCGGCGATCTATCTTTCGGAATATGCCGGGCCGGGTGTGCGCGCCTGGGTGAAGCCGGTCCTGGAAGTGCTCGCAGGCATCCCAACCGTGGTCTACGGTTTCTTTGCGATCCTCGTTGTTGCGCCCTTTGTGCGCGAGGGCGCGCTTTGGCTGAACGCCCTGCCCTTCATCCCGGACGAATTCTTCGCGGCATCCTCCACCAACGCCCTGGCTGCAGGCCTGGTGATGGGTGTCATGATCATTCCGTTTGTTTCATCCCTCTCCGATGATGTGATCAACGCGGTGCCCCAGTCCCTGCGTGACGGCGCCTATGCCATGGGCGCCACCAAGTCCGAAACGGTTAAACAGGTCATCATGCCCGCTGCCCTGCCCGGCGTGATTGCCGCGCTTCTGCTGGCCGTATCCCGCGCCATTGGCGAGACGATGATCGTGGTGATGGCTGCAGGCCTGCGCCCCCAGATCACCGCGGACCCCACAGCGGAAATCACAACGATCACAGTGCAGATTGTCTCCCTGCTCACGGGCGACAGTGAGTTTGACAGCCCGAAGACGCTTTCTGCCTTCGCCCTGGGCTTTGTCCTGTTCCTGATGACCCTGGTGTTCAACCTGATCGCGTTGCGCGTGGTCCAGAAATACCGGGAAAAGTATGACTGATCAGACCGCCCCCGCCCGCGCGACCAGGCCGTCCAGCTTCAATGATGAGGCGGCGAAGAAACGGCTGCGGAAGCGCAATGCCGCCGAACGGCGCTTCAAATTCTATGGCATGGCCGCCATTGGCGTCGCGCTGGCATTCCTTGTCCTGTTTGTCTTTTCCATCGGCAGCCAGGCACTCACCGCTTTCTCCCATCACAAGATCAAGTTCGACTTGCCCCTGACGGTCGAAACCGTCGCGCCGGAAGGGGTCGGGGACACAGCCGCGATTGCCGAGAATGTGTCGGGGTTTTACCAGCTTGTGCGCGAGAACCTTGCAGAGCGGTTTCCGGAAGCGGCCGCGGACGGGCGGGAGCGCGAACTGAACGACCTCGTCACGCGGCTGGCGGTCTTGCCCATGGCCCGCGCGACGGCGGAAAACCCTGGCAGGATTGGTGAGACGTTCGCCTACTCGGCTGCCCTGTCGGATGATCTCGACCTTTATCTCAAGGGCGCCGTCGCGCCGGAAACCCGCTTCAAATCAGGTCCGGTCACGGATGTTATGCGCACTCTACAGGACGGCGAAGAGCGCATCGTCCTGCGCGGTGACGGTGCATTCGACAGGATTGTGAGCGAACAAGCGGCCCTTCAGTCAGGTGAGGGCGGCACAATCCTGCTCCAGTCCGAAACGTCCATTGCGCGTCTGATTGATTCAAGCGCCGATGGCGTGTCTATCGAATTGCTTACGGGGGATCTGGAGGGGTTTGACGGGCCGCGCGCAGATGTCCGGGTCATCCCTTTGGCGGAAGACGCGCGGAACGTGACGGACCGGCAGATCGCCTGGACCCTGGCCCTGAAAGAAGACGGGCGCCTCAGCCGCGGAATCAATTGGGCGCTGCTCAGCAATGCGGACTCGACCTATCCGGAGATTGCCGGCGTGCTGGCGGCCATTGTCGGCTCCCTCTTTACGATGCTGATCACCGCAATGATCGCGATCCCCATCGGCATCAGCGCAGCGATTTATCTGGAAGAATACGCGCCGAAGAACCGGGTCACCGACCTGATCGAGGTGAACATCAACAATCTGGCCGCCGTGCCCTCCATCGTGTTTGGCTTGCTCGGGGCCGCAGTGTTCCTGAATTTCCTGGCTCTTCCCCGGTCTGCGCCCTTGGTCGGCGGGCTCGTCCTCGGCCTGCTCACCCTTCCCACGGTGATCATCGCCTCGCGCGCGGCCCTGCGATCCGTTCCACCGTCTATTCGAAGTGCAGCCCTCGGCGTGGGCGCCTCGAAGACCCAGACCGTGCTCCACCATGTCCTGCCCCTGGCCGCGCCCGGCATCATGACCGGCGCGATCATCGGCATGGCCCGCGCGCTCGGCGAAACTGCGCCGCTTCTACTCATTGGCATGGTCGCCTTTGTGGCGGAGGTCCCGTCCGGGCCGACCGACGAGGCAACGGCCCTGCCCGTACTGATTTTCAAATGGTCCACCGGGGCGGAACGTGCCTGGGAACCGAATACGGCGGCGGCCATCGTCGTCCTTTTGACCTTCATGGTCCTGATGAATGCGTTGGCGGTGTTCGTACGCCGACGCTTTGAGCGGAGATGGTAGAGACATGAGCGAGACCGAAAACACCCGCAAGGACACCCTCATCTCCCAGGTCACCGTGACGCCCAGCGCGGACACGTCCGGCTATGCCACCAAGGTGGACTGTAAACACATCAATGTCTCCTACGGCGACAAGCAGGCCATTTTCGACATCTCAATGGCGATCCCGGAGCGCTCGGTGACGGCCTTTATCGGGCCGTCCGGCTGCGGAAAATCCACGTTCCTGCGCTGCATCAACCGGATGAATGACACCATCGAATCCGCCAAGGTTGAGGGGCAGATCTTCATCGATGGCGAAGACGTGAACTCGGATCATATCGACCCGGTGCTGCTCCGCTCCCGCGTGGGAATGGTGTTTCAGAAACCCAACCCCTTCCCCAAGTCGATCTATGACAACATCGCCTATGGCCCGCGCATCCACGGCATCGCAACCTCCCGCTCGGATCTGGACGAGATTGTCGAGACCAGCCTGACGCGGGCCGGCCTCTGGGACGAAGTAAAAGACCGACTCACCCAACCCGGTACAGGCCTGTCGGGTGGCCAGCAGCAGCGTCTCTGCATCGCACGCGCCATCGCCGTCAGCCCCGAAGTTATCCTGATGGATGAGCCCTGCTCGGCGCTCGATCCCATTGCCACGGCCCGCATCGAAGAACTGATCGACGAACTGCGCGAACGGTTCTGCATCGTCATCGTCACCCACTCCATGCAACAGGCCGCCCGGGTCTCCCAGCGCACGGCCTTTTTCCACCTCGGCAAGCTGGTGGAGTATGGCGACACCGAAACTGTTTTCACCAATCCCTCTGACGACCGCACATCGGACTATATCACTGGCCGCTTTGGCTGATCCGAAGCCCCCCGCCCTGTGGAAATTACGGGGGCGCATGGCCCTCCATGGAGTAACGCTCTAAATGAGACCCATGACGACACATATTGTCTCTGCATTCTCCGAGGAACTTGAGCACCTCTCGGCCGACATCCTGCGCATGGGCGGGGTGGCCGAAACCATGATCGATCAGGCCTGCACGGCGCTGGTTACGGGGGATCAGATGCTCGCCGATCAGACGTCTGAAATGGACGACACGGTGGACGCCATCGAGGTCGATGTGGAACGGCGGATCATGCGCCTCCTGGCACTGCGCCAGCCCATGGCCACCGACCTGCGCGCCGTGGTGGCCGCCCTCAAGGTTGCCTCTGAGCTCGAACGGATCGGCGACCTGTCGAAGAATATCGCCAAACGCGTTGCCCCACTGGCGGGCGCCGATGTTTCCAGCGCGATCAAGGGCATCGAGCGCATGGGCCATGGCGTGAAGCAACAGCTCCACAGTGTGCTGGATTCCTACTCCGAAGCCGACGCCGAATTGAGTCTGAAAGTTTGGTCTGGCGATGAAGATATCGACCAGCACTACAATTCCATGTTCCGCGAAGTCCTCACCTATATGATGCAGGATCCCAGCCTCATCGGTGCAGGAACGCACCTGATGTTCATCGCGAAAAATCTGGAACGTATTGGCGACCATTGCACAAATGTTGCGGAGATCGTCCATTATCAGGTAACAGGCACATACCTGACATCGAGCGCGCGGCCGAAGGCTCCGCTTCTGGAAGGATGAACGGCGGACCCATCGAGAAACGAGGGCGGGACACGATGAGACCCTATGTGCTGATTGCAGAAGACGATGACGGCGTTGTCGAGCTTTTGAAGTACAATCTGGTCAATGAAGACTATGAGGCAGGCATCGCCATGGATGGCGAGGAAACCCTCATGATGATTGAGGAGCGCGCACCGGACCTGCTCCTGCTGGACTGGATGTTGCCGAAAGTGCCGGGCATCGAAGTGTGTCGCCGCCTGCGTGCGCGCACAGAAACCGCCAATATGCCGATTATCATGCTCACCGCGCGCAGCGAGGAAACAGACCGTATTCGCGGCCTGGACACCGGCGCCGATGACTACGTCACCAAGCCCTTCTCCACGACTGAGCTGATGGCCCGCGTGCGCGCTGTCATGCGGCGCATCCGTCCCGGCCTGATGGAAGATCGCCTCGCCGTGGGCGACATCACGATTGACCGGACGGGCCATACTGTGGAGCGCGGCGGCGAGAGCATCCATCTCGGCCCCACGGAGTTCCGCCTGCTGGACTATTTCATGCAGCACCCCGGCCGGGTCTTTTCCCGCGAGCAACTGCTCGACAGCGTCTGGGGCTCCGATGTTTATGTGGAAGCGCGCACCGTGGACGTCCATGTGGGCCGTCTGCGCAAGGCGCTTCGCCAGAATGGTGGCGAAGACCCCATTCGTACGGTCCGCAGCGCCGGCTATGCCCTGAAAACGGACTAGGCCGGGCGCGGGGCCTGCGCCGTCCTTCGCGCCAATCGCATAAATCCTATTCCGCAGTGCCACCTGCCGTCACCGCGGCATCACTCCCATCTCACGAGCGTGTGAAACGCCAATGATGGAGAGACTGACATGGCGAAAATCGCAATCGTGTACCATTCCGGCTACGGCCACACCGCAAAGGTGGCCGAGCATGTTCGCCGGGGCGCCGCGAACGCCGGAACAGACGTAACGCTCTACAAGGCAGATGACCTGCAGAGCCCCGATGATGGCCCCTGGGACGCGCTCACCGCCGCAGACGCCATCATCTTTGGCGCCCCCACCTATATGGGGTCCGCCAGCGCTGTGATGGCCAAGTTTCTTGAAGCCACGTCAAAGGTCTGGTTCACCGGTGCCTGGGCAGACAAGATTGCCGCCGGCTTCACCAATTCCGGTTCGCTGGCGGGCGACAAGAACGAGACCCTCCAGCGCTTTGCAACACTTGCAGGTCAACAGGGCATGATCTGGGTCAATTTCGGTGCGAAGTCCGAATACAACGCGTCGAACTCGACTTACGCCTCGGCGAAGAACCGGGCGGGGCACTATCTCGGCCTCGGCACCCAGTCGCTGACGGACCTGCCAGCCGAAGAAACCCCCGACGCAGCCGATCTCGAAACGGCAGAACTGTTCGGCAAACGCGTGGCCGAAGCCACCCTGCGCTGGGTCCGCGGAGCGAGCTGATCCCAAAGCTGCGCGGCAAAACCAAACCATGGCCGGGCGAACTGACGGCCCCCCGGCCAGTTGGTTAAGCCAGTCCGCAGACTAGGACGCGGCCTTGTGGATCAGATCGCGCACGCCGCCTGCAATCTCCGGGTGGTCCATCGCATAGGCCAGCACGGCCTCGAAATAGCCGAGCTTGGAGCCGCAATCATAGTCCTTGCCGTCATATTCCAGGGCGAAGAAGTCCTGGGCGTCCATCAGCTTGGCCATGGAGTCCGTGAGCTGGATCTCGCCGCCTGCGCCGCGTTCCTGGGTTTCCAGCAAATCGAAGATTTCAGGCTGCAGGATGTAGCGGCCCGTGATCTTGAGGTTTGACGGCGCGTCTTCCTTGGCGGGCTTTTCGACCATGCCGGACATCCGGATCAAATTTCCGTCCCGGCTGGTTGGGGCGATCACGCCGTATTTGGAAACCTCGTCCTCGGGCACTGCGTCCACGGCGATGATGTTGCCACCGACCCGCTCATACGCCTCAACCATTTGGGCCGTGCAGCTTTTTTCCGCCTTCACCAGAACGTCCGGCAGCAGGATCGCAAAGGGCTCATTGCCGATCACGTCGCGGGCACACCAGATGGCGTGGCCGAGGCCGAGCGCGCCCTGCTGGCGAATGAAACTGGTCGAGCCCGCTGGCATGTGGATGCGCTTCAACTCGTCCAGAATTGCTGTCTTGTTCTTGGCTTCCAGCGCGTGGTTCAACTCGAACGCGACATCGAAATAGTCCTCGATGGCGCCTTTATTGCGCCCGGTGATGAAAACGATGTGCTCGATCCCCGCCGCGACGGCTTCGTCCACGACATATTGCAGGGCCGGGCGGTCAACCACAGGCAGCAACTCCTTGGGGATCGCCTTCGTGGCAGGCAGAACCCGGGTTCCAAATCCTGCGACCGGAAGTACGGCTTTCTTGATCGACATCGTATCAGCTCTCCAACTCGGCCGCGATGGGAGGGGTGCGACCTGTCCAAATTCGGGAAGCGACGGGAAGGCCCGCGCCTCGTGCCTGACGTGTTTGCAAGCTCTGGTCCAGTTTTCCCCTACCACACGAAGTCTAGTCGAACGTAAAGGTGTTCACCTCCCCCTGTGTCGTGACGGTCACGGCGCGGCCCACGGGGCTGGCATCTTCGCGCAATATGGCGAGGGCAGGCGCGTCGGCGATGGCAAGGAAGCGGGCGCCGTCGTCGGTACGGCAGGCGGCAATGCCGCGTTCGGGTCCGTTTCTGCCGTGCACGACTGTGAAGGTCTCTAGCGTGCCGGCCCCCGGGTCCGCCGCAATTGGCACTGTTTCGGGTGGTGTGGCCGAAGCCTCAACCGCCTTGAACTCAGTTGGCCGCAGCGTGGAATAAACGCCTGCCGCTTCCTTTGTCATCCAGCCACCATTGGCAAGGACGAGACCGAAGGCATCCGGCTGGGCGCGCAAACGCTCAGCCATGGAGACAATACCGTGAAGGGAGTAGTTGTTTCCGGGTCCGCCGAAGAAGGGAAGGCCGCCGGTTATGGTCAGCGGGCGGGTTTCACTCTGGGGATCTAGCCCAAGCGCAGCACAGGCGGAAAACACCGCACACGGGAAACAGGAGTAGAGGTCGAAAAGGTCGATCTCATCGGCTGCCTTGTCTGCGCTCTCCAAGGCGCGCGAGAGGGCCACATCCATTGCCCACGACCCATCGAGACGGGGGCGTTCGGAAAGAAACTGGTCGCCCGCTTCGCCGCCGCCATGGAGATAGACCCGCTTGGCAACAGGCACGCCCAGGGCGTCAGCTTTCGCCTCAGACATGAGGAGGGCTGCTGCGCCCTGGTTCACCGCGTCCTGGGCGACGTGCCATTTCAGGAACGGGTCCGCGAGCTCATAATTCTCCTTGCTGGGCGTCGCCAGCCAGTCGGCCGAGCGCGCGACCGGGAATTGGCTGTGGGGATGGCTCGCCGCCACACTGGCGAAGCCCTCGAACAGCGCGGACATCTCAGCCCGATGGCGCGCACGCGTGCGCCCTTCCCGCGCCGCGATGGCATTTTCGAACAGGCCATAGAAATAGGGCGGGCTGACAAGGCCGTGTTTGATCTCATGGCGCGAGAGCAGCATGTCGCCCATGCCGCGATCCTCAAATGGCGTGTCGACGCCATCGGCCCAACTGATCTCGACGCCACGGCGCCGGGCAGCCTTGGACGCCTTGTTGGCTTCGCTGCCTGCGATCAAGACGCACTCGGCGTCGCCTTCAAGGATCGCTGCGGCAAACTCATTGACCAGCGCTTGGGGGCTCTGGCCGCCGACGCTGGAGTAAATCTGCCGGCGAGGCGCCGCGCCGAGATTGCGCGCCAGCGTGCCAGGCAAATTGGTGTTGTGTCCGTGGGGGTGATTGTCGCCCGGAACCGAGTCCTCAAAGATGCGCACGAAAGCGAGCGTGTCGATGGCCGCAGCGATGCCCGCTGCGCCGCAATCCTGCAGGGCGGCCTGCGCGGCTTCAGTAGCCAGCGACAGCGGTGAAGGCGCGCCGTCGGGCCCTGCCGTTCCATCCCAATGGCTGGTGAACTGACCGACGCCCACCAGAACAGGCATATCTCCCTTGGCCATGTGGTCTCTCCCTTACGTCTTTTATGTGCGTTGAGATAACACCGACGGCCGGGTCCGGCGAGCCGAGACGTAGCGTAAAGCGGGCATACCCTTTACCCCCCAGGGGGTATCTGATACCGGACGTCCCATGCAAACAGATACCAAGACCTCCGCCACCAAGCGCCTTGCCCGTATAGAAGGACAAGTCCGCGGCATCGCCCGAATGGTCGAGGATGATCGCTACTGCATTGATGTGGTGCGACAGATTCAGGCCGTCAAAGCCGCTTTGGGTGGCCTGGAGACGATCATTCTCGATGATCATCTCGGCACATGCGTGGAAACGGCGCTGAAAGCTGATGACGTGGAGGCCCGGCGCGAGAAGGTGGAAGAACTCGTCGCCGTGCTGGGAGGGCGCAAGAAGTGAGCGCCCTGAAGGCGACGCTCTGCCTCGGCGCTGCACTCGGGCTCGCCGCAGCGGCAGATGCCCGCCCCGTATCCTATCCCGGTGGCTGGACCGTGATGCAGCGCAATATGGGGGACTTCTCCAGCTTGCACCTGCACTATTCGCCAACGTTCAAGGACTCCATCGGCTTCTACGGTGAGCAGAATTGGGACGGCGATTGGAGCTTTGCCGGTGGCCAGTACAACCGGCTCCTGAAACGCTGGAATGCGCCGAAATCCCAAGCCAATCTCTATTTCAACCTCGGCGCTGGCTACGCTGAGACGTTTGAGGGCAATGAGAGCGGCGCGGCAGGGTTTGCCGGTTTCGCAGCCGATTGGGAAACACGGCGCTGGTTCACGAGTTACAGCGTGCGCGGCTACGACCTCGGCTTTGACCAGGACGTGCACCACGCTGCGCGCCTCGGCGTTGCGCCCTATATTGGCGACTATGGCGACCTGCACACCTGGCTGATGGTCGAAGTGCATAATTTGCCTGAGGCCGATACGCCCACCACAGTCACGCCCCTTGTGCGCTTCTTCTACGGGGTTCAATTGGTGGAAATTGGATACACGCCGGAAACCGAGCGTTTCATGGCCAACTGGATAATACGTTTTTGAGGAGATCCGACATGATGAAGCCGATCCTGATGGCCCTCGCGCTTTCCGCAACCGCGCCTTTGGCGTTGGCCGAAGCGCCCGCATCCGAAGCAAGCCTCCCGGCCGAAGCAACACTGATCACCGCCAAGGTGAACGGCATGGTGTGCGATTTCTGCGCCCAGGCCGTCACGGCCATGTTCAACAAGGATGAGGCGGTCGAGGCCGTCGAAGTTGATCTCGACAATGGCGAAATCCGCGTCACGCTTAAAGGCGGCGCCGCCATGGCCGACGACCGCGTCGAAGAGCTGGTCACCAAGTCGGGCTACGATCTCGTCGAGATCCTTCGGGCCACCGCATGAGCGAGACCTCGCTCGAGCCTGACGTCCGGGCGCCGAGTGTCCTGCCAGCGGTCCTGTCGCTGTTCACGTCCACGGGTACGCTGATCTGCTGCGCCCTTCCGGCGATGCTGGTCACCCTCGGAATGGGCGCGGTCATGGCCGGCCTCATTGAGACCGTTCCCTGGATCACCTGGCTCGGCAAATACAAGCACATCACCTTCACCGTGGCGGGCGTGGTCCTGGCCGCGGCAGGCGCCTGGCAATGGCATGCCCGCACGCTGCCATGCCCAGCCGACCCGGCAAAAGCGCGCGCATGTGCCCGCCTCCGCCTTGCCGGCTGGGTGATGTGGTGGATCAGCGTCGCCTTTTTCAGCGTCGGCGTCTTCTTCGCCTACTTCGCCGCCGCGATCTTCTTCTAGAACGCTTTCTGCCATCCAAGTGTCAGCGTCAGGTCCGTCTCCAACTGCGGGCCATTCAGGTCCCTGTGAAGTGGCGCACCCAACTCCACCGCCAGGCGATTGCCTTTCAGAACACCCCCATTAAAGGCCCAGTTCAGGCCGATCAGGGCTTCTACGGTCTCGCCGCCAAAATTGTCCGGATTTGCGGTTTGCACCGGGGCCATGATGGCCGGGTCAATCCCATCAATGCGCCCCGTCGATGTCGCCTTGAGGCGGCCGGACACGCTAACGCTCGGCGAAAACTCAAAGGCCGCCCACGCGGTCGCCGACACCACATCCCCAAGCGCGTAACCTTCCTCATTTTCATCCAGACGGACCACGCCCGAAACCTGCCCGCCGAGGGACCAGTCGCCAAAGCGGTTGAAGGCTGTGAGGCTGGGCTTCAGGTCGACGGTGCCCGAACCGAGTTGCATCGCATAGGGCAGGCGCACCGTGGGCCGCGTGTTCATAGGCGTGAGGATGTCATCCGTCTCATCGATGCTTCCCGTGGGGAGGGAAACGACGAGCGCTGCATTGATTTGGCCGTGGGGCCTGGACCCATCATCAAGTCCGTAAATGACACCAATCGACGTGTCGCCAATACCGCTGACATCCGTGGTGAATTCTCCAAGACGCGTCTCGCCCATGGGTCCCTGAAACGTGATGTGATCCATCTCCTTGGATACATACATGCCCATGGCCATGAGGGTGATACGGTCGGTGAGGCCATACATGCCGCCGATCATGTGCATCTGCATCGGCATATCCGTCGGCACGACGCGCAGATTTGGCGGCATCATGGGCGGATTGGAGAACCGGTTGGGAAAAGTGATGACGTCTTCCGGGGCGAGGCTGTCCGTGCCGTTCCGGTTTCCGCTCATATCCATATACATGTAGCGATATGAAGCCATCCATTCGCCCTGTTTGTGGCGGTGGTCCGCCATCACGCCGATGGGCGCGTGATCGGTGGCATAGGTGACCTTGCCGCCATCGCCCTCATGGGCATTGGCAGCAGAAACATGGGCGAGGCCAAGGGCCACGCCAGCGCAAAAGGAATAGTATCTCATTGTAAGTGCTCTCAAAGCAGTCGCGCGCACGCCAATCGGCGCGCCGGTTGAAGTCTGGGGTTCAAGCTTTGAGAGCGGTAGGTGGGCCGTGGGGCGGTGCGCCCGGCCAGAGGGGCGAGCGCGGATGAACGAGAGGCGCCGTGCCAGCGTCCAAGGGGATCGCGACCCGTACAGGAACGCGCAGACGTGCGGGTGGGTCGGCTGGCAGCGCGACGGCGACCATACAGTCTCCGCAACAGGTCTCAGATGTTTCGACCGGCCCATCGCCACCCAGTTGGAGGGTGATGAAGCGCTCGCTAGAGCCCGTGCCGCACATCAGGACGGAGACTGTCTCGCCATGGGCCATGCCGATATGGGCCTGCGCGCCATTGGCAGCGTAGGCGAAAAAGGCGGTAAGCAGGCATACGAGGCGGATAAGGCGCTGCATGGGACGGCCTTTAGCGGTCCCGCAGACCCTTTGTCTCTGCGACAAAGACTAGCGCCGGCTCAGTTCTCCACCACCGGAGCAAGGTCCACGATCACGGACTCTGTTACTGTCAGCGTGCAGTCCGGGTCGCCTTCGCAGGCGGGAGATTGAACCTGTGATGTCTCATAGGTTGGAATGTGCCGGGTCCCGGCCAGGCCGGGATCGCACAGGTCGAAACTCGCCAGCTGGCTTTCTCCGGTGTCCAGGATGAAGTAGCAGCCAATGTCCCCCATCTGAACCTCGGTAATGGTGATGGCCTCGGCGACGTTTGCCGCTTCGGCCGGTGGCGTTGGCGGCGTGTCAGCAGGTGCACAAGCGGCCAGAAGACATCCAGCTGCTATCAGGCCGGCGAGGGAAACAGTCGGCTTCATGGGAGGCCCTCCGAGTTGGTCCTGGAGCCTTCATCGCAAGTGTTCGCGACCCATTTCAAGAAAATTGCAGATTTCGGCCGAAAAACGACCTGGTTAACCCCGGCGCAGGGTTTGGTTTACGACCCCGAAACTTGGGCCGTGTTTTATCACCTCCATCGACGGAGCGGACGCGAGAAACGCACTGCCCTTCCGGTCATTGCAGGCAACACGTCCCGGCACCACCCGTGCCGGAAGACCGATGGCGCCTTGACCGGATGCAGGGCGAAATTCGCAGACAAACCGGGCCAATCAACTGGGGTAGAGTGTAATATGAAAGTTCTCTGGGTCGAAGACCATGAGCCGGTGCGTGACATGCTGGCGATCGCTGCAGACAAGGCCGCGCGCGCCCGCGTGCAGGTAGACCTTGTGATGGCGTCCACGCTGCTCAAGGCGGAAACCCGCCTGCGCCTGGAGCGCTTTGACCTTGTGATGCTCGACCTCACCCTGCCGGACAGTTTTGATCCCGACATGACCGTTGCGCGGATCGCAAATATGGGCCGCCACCGCATTGCCATCGCCTCGGCCAGCGAAAACCGCGATGAAGTGAACGAGACTGCCCGCCGCTGCGGCGCCAACATCGCCCCCATGGCCGTCGGTAAGGGCAGCCTGCCTTTCAATCGCTTTATCCAACGCCCGGATGCCTTTGAGGACTTCTTCCTCGGCCAGTTGGACGACACCCCTGCCAAGGGCGCTGTCGCGGCCTGAGCCACATTCGGCGCCCCCAAAACAAAGAGCCCGGCCCCGTGCCGGGCTTTTTTTATAGCGGCGCAAATGCCGGTCAAAATCGGGGCCTGAGTGGCATTTTGCATTTGCAGATTGCGAAAGGGCCTATTCAAGGTGAGACCTGAAATGCGCTAGACGCCTGAAAAATAGCACTTTTTCAGAATTCACCCGCGCTGACGCTCCGGACCCGTTCTTGCACGCCAAGGCCTTGGTTAACGGGAGGCCGAGACATGACGAAAGACCAGGCAGAAACCTTGGCGAAGAAGATACAGTCCTATTGGAAACAGCGCGGATGCGCTGTCACCGTTGTGACCGAACGCATGGCCTATGACCCCCATTTGCGCGCCGTGCGCTATGAGATCCGCTCCGACCTTGTGAATGGCCTATGCCCCAATTGTGCGGCCCCTGCGTCGAAGGCAGCATAGTCTGCCGCAGCAACCGGACTCGCCTGCTGCCGACCACTGGCTTACAAGCGCGGCACCATGATGCGCCTTGCCACGATCACGCCCGGACAGCCTGAAGTCTTCCAAGCGCCCCAGGGCGAAGGCCCGTCTGCCGGCACGCCCTGCATTTTCGTGCGCCTGTCCCAATGCAATCTGCACTGCGTCTGGTGCGACACGCCCTATACATGGAACTTTGAAGGCTCGGACTTTGCCCACCGCCGAGACAAGCCCGGCACCCCGGCCAAGTTCGACCGCGCCAGCGAAACGGTAGACCTTGCCATCGAGGATCTGGTCGCCAACCTGACGGCGCGGGACTGCAGACGCCTGGTGATTACTGGGGGTGAGCCATTGCTTCAGCAGGCCAACGTTGCGCGCCTCTGCCGGGCATTGAAAAACGCCGATGCGGACTGGATCATCGAAATCGAGACGAATGGTACCATCGCGCCAAGGGGCGATGCCCTCACTTTGATCGACCAGTTCAACGTCTCCCCCAAGCTCGCCCATTCGGGCAATCCGCTGGCCCTGCGCCGCAAGGAGACTTTACTGGTCGCCTATGCCGAAGATCCCCGCGCGGTGTTCAAATTTGTCGTCGAAACCGCGGAAGACCTCGCCGAGGTGTCTGACATCGCCGCGGCGGTCGGCATGCCCGCACACCGGATATGGCTGATGCCCGAAGGCACTGACAGCGACACGCTGCGCGCCCGCACGCCCTGGATAAAAGCCGCCTGCGCCGCCCATGGCTACCAGTTCAGCGACCGCCTCCACATCCACGCCCATGGCGACACACGCGGCACCTGACCGCCCCCGCCACGCGCAAAGCCTTGCCCGCCTGACAGGTTTCGGCCAAACAGCGGGCTACACTGACACCGGGCGGGCCCCATGAACTTTCTAACCGATTTTCCGATCACCACGGCGCTGATCGCGGCCAATCTGGCGGCCAGCTTCTATGCCTTTTCAAATCGGGACTTCTACGAGCAGAACCTGTTCCGCGTCGGCAATGTCACCAAGGGCAATGAGTGGCACCGTGTGGTGACGTCGGGCTTTCTCCACGTCGACCCGATGCATCTGTTGTTCAATATGTACGCCCTGTACCTGTTCGGGCGCATTCTGGAACAAGTGCTAGGCCCAGCAGGCTATCTCATCGTCTATTTCGGCTCCCTGCTGGGCGCGTCGGCCTGGATGCTCTGGGACAAGCGGCGCCAGCTGAACTATTCCGCCGTTGGCGCGTCCGGCGCGGTGTCAGGCATTATCCTCAGCTTCTGCCTGTTTGCCCCCCTGGCCCAGCTCAGCTTCTTCTTCATCCCCATGCCCGCCATCGTGTTCGGCGCGGCGTATATCGGCATCAGCCTTTACCTCTCCCAGCGCCAGAACGCGATCATCGCCCATGGCGCCCACCTTGGCGGCGCCCTGGCGGGCCTCGTGCTGACCGCCATGGTCGAGCCCCGCGCCATCACGGCGTTTCTCGGAGCCTTCGGCCTTGCCTGATCCCGTCGCGACGGTCAGCGACGCACTCGCCGCCCGCATTGCCGCTGGCGCATTGCGCGAGGATCCCGAGCAGGCCAAGGCCGCCGCCTGGCTCGACGCCGTGGCCGAGCGCATCCGCACCGCGAAGCCCGGCGGCTGGTTCTCCAAGCCAGAGCCCGCAAGGGGGCTTTACCTCTGGGGCGGTGTCGGGCGTGGCAAATCCATGCTGATGGACATGTTCTTCGCCCTGGCGCCCGTGCCCGAAGGCGAGAAACGCCGCGTCCACTTCCACGAATTCATGGCCGGGGTGCACGACAAGATTGCCGCCTGGCGCGCCCTCAGCGACAGTGAACGCCGGCGCAGCCCCTGGCGCGTGAAAGGCGCAGGCGACGACCCCATCGCGCCCGCCGCCAAGGAGATCGCCGCCACTGCGCGCCTGCTCTGCTTTGACGAATTCCAGGTCACCCAGATCGCCGATGCCATGATCCTCTCGCGCCTGTTCGAGGCCCTGTTCGCCCGCGGCGTCACTGTGGTGGCGACGTCAAATCGCGTGCCGGACGACCTCTACAAGCATGGCATCAACCGCCAGCTCTTCACCCCCTTCATCGCCCTGTTGAAAGCGCGCTGCGAGGTGCGCGAACTGGCCAGCGCGTGGGATTATCGCCTGGAGCACCTCACCGGCACGCCGGTCTGGCATACGCCCCTGGGCGCGGACGCCGACGCCGCCATGGACGCCCATTGGCACGCGCTGACCCTCGGCGCGGAGCCCCAGTCCTGCGCGCTCACCATCAAGGGCCGGAAGCTGCCCATCCCGCGCGAGGCGGCCGGCGTGGCGCGGATGAGCTTTGTAGAACTGTGCGCACGCCCCCTCGGCCCGTCAGACTATCTGGCCCTGGCCAGCACCTTCCACACGCTGATGCTCGACGGCGTGCCCGCCCTGACGCCCGATAAACGTAATGAGGCCGCCCGCTTCGTCGCCCTGATCGATGCGCTCTACGAGGCCAAGACCAAACTCATCGCCACCGCCGCCGCCGCCCCGGACGACCTCTACCCCAAAGGCGACGGCAGCTTCGAATTCCAACGCACCGCCAGCCGCCTCCACGAAATGCGCGGCGAGGCTTATTTAAGCGCGGAGCATGAAGTGGTGGCAGAGGGGGCGTAGCCCTTTTGTTCAACTAGATGGCGATAATCCCTTATGTTACGTTTGCGAAACTTTGGGGGTCACATGCCTAACGAAGCTGCTGCGTTTTTAAGTTATGCCAGAGAAGACGCATTTATAGCGGAACGTGTTGTCAGTGCATTTCGAGATCACGCGCTACCAGTGTTTCAGGACATTAAGGATCTGAATCTCGGCGAACCGTGGCGTCCGGCGCTGACTGAGGGGATCAAAAACTCTAAAACTCTAGTTGTTCTGATTTCGCCGGATTCAGCGGTTTCGAGAGAAGTTCTCTCTGAGATTCAGATCGCCGAAGCAGCGGACAAGCCAATTATCCCTGTTTTAGTTCGCGGAACTTTTGAGGCAGTTGAAGGTCCTGTCATCGAGCGACTGACCTTACTGCATAGCTTGGACGCGGTTGGAAAAAGCGGAAAGCTTGGTGATCTCAAGCCGCTGGTTAGGGCAGTCAAGCGACATTGGGGGCGAATTGCTCCTGTTATCTCATTTTCAAATCTAAAAGGCGGTGTTGGAAAGACCACTCTCGCCGCGCAGATTTCAAGCGCATTGGCTGGACGTGATCGGTTTTCGATCTTGATGATTGACCTCGACCCGCAGGCAAATCTCACGCAATTCGTTCTACCTGCTGCGAAGCATGCAGAACTCGTTGCTGAAGATCAATCCGTACTCTCACTGTTTGAAAAGAGCTTGGTGTACGGAGCGCCTAGCCCGCGCTCACCTCTCACAAGATGCTCGCCGGCTGCTATTGAACGCCCAGAGTTAAACCGAATAGCCACTAAAATCGGGAATTCGGCGCTTGCCGACTTGTCGGGTTCCGCAAAGCAGCATGGGTCAGTGTTCGTAGTCCCGGGCCAGTTCGAGCTTGTGAAGTATACTCTTCCTACAGCCAACGACGATCTGAAACACCTCGAAGCGAATTTCGCTAGAGCAATCAACGAGGCTCGCAAAGAGTACGACGCGGTGATCATTGACCTAAACCCGTCGTCCTCGTTTATGATCAAGTGCGCATTGTCTTACTCCACTCATATTGTTTGTCCGATACGACCCGACATCTACTCATTGAAAGGGCTGCAGGGGCTTAAGAGCCTACTGGGAACCGCCTTCGCATTGGCCCATCCACCAAAAATTATTGGTATACTGAATGCGCTTCCGACTTGGGATGAGGAATTCATTCCTGTCGTGCGTTCAGCGATGGACGATCCACGGAAACTGAATCAACTTTTCGAGGACACCAAGACAGGAAAAGCTGCGAAGATAGTTGCCGAGCTTTTGAGGACAGCTGGCGAAGGTGTAACTCTCTTGGATACCCACATTCCTGAAACAGCGATGCTGCAGGCTTACAATGATGGCGGCGATGCGGTTAGTTTTTTCCGACTTGCTCAACATCTTTATCGGGGGTCGTATGGTGCCAGATTAGCTAGTCGCCTGAGTAGCGTGGCGGAAGAAGTTGTTCGTATTACCAAATTGGATGTGCTAAATGACGCAGACACCCGACAATTTGCTCAAAAAGCTTAAGGCAACGCCGAGTTTCGAAGTAACTCCGAAGAGCATTGAGGATCTGGCGAAGCTTGCGATAGATCTCGGGCCACGTGGGTTTTCCGCCCGGTGGGAAGAGTTGAACGCAAAGCCAGTCCGCAAGACCAAGGCCAAAAAGCCCGTAAGCCCAGAGCTGAAATCTGCAACGGACACGCTCAATAAGTTTTACAAAGCCCGTCAAATGAAGTCGGGGGAAGCGGCGAAAGCTCTGGTGAACTTTGCTCAAAAGTTCGATGCTGGGTTACCCGTTCCAACGGCGGCATCGAAGAAAAGTGCGGTAGGAGCGGTCAAATGGCTGGCCTCCAAGACCAGCGACGTCACCGCCAAAGAGATGGCTGACCGGTTTGTTAGTTCTATGTCTTAGAAACCGTCTGTTTCCCCCTACATTCCCCCCATGCCCAGTCCCCTCAAAGGCGTTTCTGACGCCGCCGCCATTTTCGAGTTTGAAGCCTTCGCCAATGTCGTGGGCGCGCCGGACCATTGGGCGCCGCACCGACCCGAGCGCGAGTGGGACAAGCTGGAGGGCGGGCGGCGCTTCAAGCTGGACGCGCCCTATGCGCCCGCCGGCGACCAGCGCACGGCCATCCCAGAGCTCGTCGAGGGCATCAGCGAGCAGGGCGAGCGAGACCAGGTCCTCCTCGGCGCCACGGGCACGGGCAAGACCTTCACCATGGCCAAGATCATCGAGGAAACCCAGCGCCCGGCCCTGATCCTGGCGCCCAACAAGACCCTCGCTGCCCAGCTCTATGGCGAGTTCAAAAGCTTCTTCCCGGAGAACGCGGTCGAGTATTTCGTCTCCTATTACGACTATTACCAGCCCGAAGCCTACGTCCCGAACCGCGACCTCTATATCGAGAAGGAATCCTCCATCAACGAGGCCATCGACCGGATGCGCCACTCGGCCACCCGCGCCATCCTCGAGCGCGACGACACCATCATCGTGGCGTCCGTCTCATGCATCTATGGCATCGGCTCGGTTGAGACCTACACCTCCATGACCTTCAAGATCGAGGAAGGCATGATGATGGACCCGCGCGAGGTCGCCCAGAAGCTGGTCGCCCTGCAATACACCCGCAATGACGTGAATTTCGTGCGTGGCTCGTTCCGCATCAAGGGCGATGTGATCGACATCTTCCCCGCCCACTATGAGGACCGCGCCTGGAAGCTGTCTTTCTTCGGCGACGAGCTGGAAAGCATCACCGAGTTCGACCCGCTCACCGGGCGCAAGATGGACCAGATGCCCGCGGTGAAGATCTACGCCAACAGCCACTATGTGACGCCCCGGCCCACGGCCAACCAGGCCATCGCCAACATCAAGGCGGAGCTGAAAGACACCATCGCCCATTTCGAGAAGAACGGGAAACTGCTCGAAGCCCAGCGCATCGAACAGCGCACGCAATACGATCTTGAAATGCTCGCCGCCACGGGCTCCTGCAACGGCATCGAGAACTATTCGCGCTACCTGACCGGGCGCAAGCCCGGCGAGCCGCCGCCCACCCTGTTCGAATACATCCCCGACAATGCGCTGCTCTTCGTCGATGAGAGCCACCAGACCGTGCCCCAGATCGGCGCCATGTTCCGCGGCGACTTCAACCGCAAGCGCACCTTGGCCGAATATGGCTTCCGCCTGCCGAGCTGCGCCGATAACCGGCCCCTGCGCTTTGAGGAATGGGACGCCATGCGCCCGCAGACCGTGCATGTCAGCGCCACGCCCGGCCCCTGGGAGATGGAGCGCACGGGCGGGGTGTTCACCGAACAGGTGATCCGCCCCACGGGCCTGCTCGATCCGCCGGTCACCGTGCGCCCGGTCTCGACCGAGGGTGCCAACCAGGTCGACGATGCCCTGGCCGAGATCCGCGAGACCGCCGCCAAGGGCCACCGCACCCTGGTCACCACGCTGACCAAGAAAATGGCCGAGGACCTCACCGAATATCTCACCGAACAGGGCATCCGCGTGCGCTACATGCACTCCGACATCGACACGGTGGAGCGCATCGAGATCATCCGCGACCTGCGGTTGGGCGAGTTCGACGTGCTGGTGGGCATCAACCTGCTGCGCGAGGGGCTCGACATTCCCGAATGCGGGCTGGTCTGCATCCTGGATGCGGACAAGGAGGGCTTCCTGCGCTCAGAGACCAGCCTGGTGCAGACCATTGGCCGCGCGGCGCGCAATGCCGAGGCGCGCGTCATCCTCTATGCCGACAAGGTGACGGGCAGCATGCAGCGCGCCATGGACGAGACCGAGCGGCGGCGCGCGAAACAGATCGCCCATAATGAGGAACACGGCATCACGCCAACCACGATCAAACGCGACGTGGCCGACATACTGGGCGAGCTCGGCGAGAAACGCTCCACCGGCTCACACACCCAGCTCAAGGGCGGCAAATCCCGCCGCGATCGCCGTGGGGTTGCAGAAAGCCCCGCCTTGCCACTTGCAGGCGAGCCCGGTCATAACATGCAAGCGGCCATCGCCGACCTGGAACGCCGCATGCGAGACGCCGCCGCCAATCTGGAATTCGAGGAAGCGGCGAGGTTGCGGGATGAGGTGAAGAAGCTGCGGGAAGCGGAGTTGGGGGTTTGAGCGATGCGCTTCTACAAACTGGAAAGCTTGTTCTACTGGATCAAAGAAATTCTGAGCGCGTCACTAGGGCGTAGCAGAAAAGGTGTATGGTTATCTCATTTGCAGCCCGGATTAGTACTCAACGAAATGGCATATTTTGATCAAAATACTTTGTAAGTGGTATCAGTCTCATACCTCATACGGGACCTATTGAGGAACCCATCTTCTGCAAATAAACGAGGATATAGCTCTAAGTATTCCTGACCTATTGCAAAGTCTGAAGAATCTGATGCTACAGCGACAAATACTTTAGATTTCATCTGGTCAAATATACCGATCTCCCATGGGCACCATTTTGAGTCGCTAGAATTCGGCGTACACAGATATACAAGTCTATCGCATTGCTTCATGCGGCGCTTTAATAGATCAGCATTGTCCCCGCTAATCTTTTTGTTTCTTGAATTCTTATCAATTATCCAATCAACGCATACCTTAAACCCCATGCTTTCGAGCATTTTAAGAAATGCATCAACCAACTTTTTGACTATCATTGCATGACATAGAAATATATCAAGCCTCTCAAGACGGAGCGCTGCGGATTCATTTAGAGACCTAGTTGTGTTCAAGTTGTTTTCGGCCTTTTGAACGCTGGTCTGCCCAAATCGCCTCTTTATCTCTCTGGCATCAAATACTTGGGTCTTCATAGCTATCTTCCTGCAAGACGGGCGGCTCGCTCAATCCAAGTACCGAAATTATCTCTTCCCCGATCATATACCCAAGAGTATATCGGGTAATCTGGTATAGTGTATTTTTGGTTGTATGCTTTAGTCGTTGCCGGAAATGGGTTTGGCCCAGAGAATTGAAAAGACTTTTGTTCCCAGTCCTTCATACCCCTCAAACAGACTCCGATCACGCCCTTTCCTTCGTTAAAACTCTTTGCGATCTCATATTGGACCCAAGGTCTACTGTGTGTTTGTTGACCTATCAGTACAGCGGTGACGCCACATCCGTTCATCGCATTATCGATCCATCGTTTGACCGCTTGATCCCCTCCTCGCTTGACCTGCTCCCAGCCGGCTTTGTCGACTACCGGTGAGGCTTCATGTGTCGGACCAACCGCCCATGCGTTCCTGATATTGTTTGCTCTGGTTATGTCACCATCGAAATGAAAACTGAAAAAAACCCGTCGTGCCATCCGAATCTCCTATGAACAAAATATACGTGAATATTACCACGAACAAAAGCGGAACGTAAAGTGGGATTAGGGTCTTCGTCCACATCGCGTTGATCCAATTAGAAATTGTTGTTGGTGGTGGCTTCATCTCGAAGTTGACAATCTCGCGGCTCCGGACCTTCTCGTACAGTGTTCTAAAGCCCTTCTCCGTTGCTAAATGAAACGCATCCAAAACCCAGAATGCGAAAACGGGCAGAATTGCTATGAGGATCAACAGCTCGATCCCCGAAGCTGCATATGCGGCGAAGAGAGCGGATACTGTTGCCACAACCCATGATTTGTAAAGAAATGAAGCTGCCGCCATACGGGCAATGTTGAGCTGAACTAGTTCCAAGTGTTTCCTGTAGTTTTCGTCGTTCCCGCTCATGATAACGCTCATTGTTCCTGCTTGTAGTGGCGCTTTATACGCTGCCTAAGTTCGCTTCGAAAGCCTTGCCCAAAAACCGACAAAGGGAGTCGTTGTGGGAAAAATCCAACCCACTTCGCTCTCTGCCATACTCCCCGGCATGGACGAGTGTGCCCTTCATACGGTGAACCAGGTGTGGGTCTGGGTAGGGTCGATGCTGGCCGGGCTGGCGGCCCTGCCGGGATTTGCGCGCGGCCTGGTGCCCGGCCCGGTCTGGCCACGGGCGTTTTCTGAGCTGCGCCGGGCCGAGGCGCTGGCCCGCCGCGCCCTCCATCCACACCCCCACAAGACTTATCCGCCCCCTTGTCCCGCCGCTTATAGTCCGGGCCATGGATGACGCTGCGCAGATTGCCCTGAACCGGGTCTGGACGTTGGTGGCGGGGGTGCTTAGTGCCCTCGCCGCGCTGCCGGGCATGGGCGGGCTGTGCTTGCCGGGGCCGGTGTGGGCGCGGGCGTTTGCCGAGCTGCGGCTGGCCGAGGCGGCGGCGCGGCGGGCGCTGTTCGTGATGGCGGCGGATGTGCCCAGCCCGAGCCATGCTGAGCCCACCGGTTTGCCGCCCGAAGCGGCCCCCGCGCCCGGCCCGGCCCCGGCGCTTTCCCCCACATCCCGCTCCCCATTGCCCCCTGTTTTCAACCTGTCAGACCCGTTGCCGGACCCCATGGCCCTGGCTGGCCTTGCCGAGGCGCCGGGCCCGGCCGGGCCGATTGTCGCCTCCGGCGCGGCGCGCCCCAGCGCGGGCCTCAAGGCCCGGATGGCGGCGTTGCAGGCTGTGCTCGACGATCCCGGCCCGGCACTGGCGCGGTTCCTGCGCCGCAGGGATCGGCGCCGGCGCCACATCTTTGACCCCGGCACTGCTCCGCGCCTGCGGCCCGGCTCTCCGCCGGGATTTGATGTGCGCCGCGCCCTGGAGTGGGCCATGGATGCGCTGATGGAGATCCACACGCTGGCCATGGCAGGGAGCCGCGCCCCGCCGGCTTAGCCGGAAGCGCCGACCTTATGCCCTGCCGCCTGAGCGCGGTGGGGACTTCGTAGCTGGTCGCGGCAAGGAGGCTGGTCGCGAAGGCCTTGCCCTAAAACGCCAGGGCAGGCGCAGCGAGCAGCGCGCCGAAAAACAGGCCAGCGAGGAAGGCTTTGGAAAAGGACAGGCGGGATTTCGTAGTCATGGGGACGGTGTAGCCGGATCTTTCTGAACAGCCCGTTCCCAGGTGTTTTAGGTCCCGTTCATACTTCCCGCAATGGGCGAACCCTTAGCCTTTTGTCATGCGCCACACACGAAAAAGGCGCGGAAGCCGAAGCCGCCGCGCCGCGTAATATTCATGATTACGTGTTGCGAAACGACCTTAACGAGGTTCAGTCAGGTTGGATTGGACCAATTTATGCTTCAGTCTGAAGTCAGATGAATTGAACTCAGTTTTCAGAGAGGGGACACAAATGACTCTGAATCTAAAAACCGTCGTTATTGGCCCCATGGATCCATCACGGCAGCCTGGTCCAGAAAGCGTACCGCTTAGCGAGCATTTGCCAAACATTGTTGAAGCGCTTCACTCTGCCAGCAAGAAGTTGCAAAAAAGTGGCCGCAACATCTGTTTCACTACTATGTCAGCAGAAGACAATAAGGCGGGCGACATAAATCAATCGGTCTTTCCGATGATTGATGCTTGCGAACTTGCGATTGTTGACATATCCACAAAGTCCCCAAATGTTTTGTACGAAGCGTCTTTACTGCACTCTTTGGGTCGCCCCACCATAGTAATTGACTATGAAACAAATTTAAGCGGTCCGCATAGGATACATTATTTAAGCGATCGGAGGATAAGAAGCGTCAAAGATTTCACCGTCCATCATCTCGAAAATGATTTTTTTGAGGTATTCTCTGAGTATGATACAGTTATGAAGCTCTTATCATTGAGGCAGAGCCCTATACTGAACTATTATAAAGTTCCACTCGTTGATTACGCAGCAGCAGATGGGAATGCGATTGGATACTACAGAAATTTTGTTAGACGGATTATTTCGAAGGACGGTGGGATCATAGATACGATACAAAAGAATTCTCCAATTGGTTTTTCAGGAATTCGAAAGTTCGCGGTAATCGTTCCCAACACCATACAGTCAATGGAACAAGATATTCGACTGACGAAACGGCTAAGAGGCTATGACCATAACATGGTGTTCCAGCCACCCGACGGCGGAAGACAATTTACGTTGGACCTCTTTGGACCGTATATCGTGGATTATCCGAGAGCGCTTCAAGTGATTACAGAACTTGGCCCGTATCGTCGATTGGCTCTTTTAGAAAACGTGTCTCCGAAAACTGGGGAAAGCCAGGTGCGAGCTATGGAAGCCCACTATCTGTCTCGCTTCTTCAGCACGCTGAAAACAGCGGCAAAGGACGACCCGGAGGTCGATGAAGGACTGCTAGAGTGCCTAAGTCCAGGCGAACTAATCACTCGCAGTGAATTGACCTAAAAGGCGCGGAAGCCGAAGCCGCCGCGCCCTGTCTGTTTCGCCTTGTGGCGTTGCTATTGCGCGGCAACCTCGCGGCGCGCCATCACCTGGTCGAACTGGCCCCAGACGCCCTCGTCGCCGTGCCAGTCGCCTTTTGTGGCGCCCTTGGAATATTCCGTGGCGCGGGCCTCGAAGAAATTGGCGTGCTCGACCCCGTTCAGGATCTCGGTCAGCCAGGGAAGCGGATGCTCGGTGACGCCGTAGATCGGCTCCAGCTTCAGCTGGCCCAGGCGCCAATCCGCGATGTAGCGGATGTATTGCTGGATGTCGTGGGGCGTCATGCCCTCGACTTCGCCCGCTTCGAAGGCCAGTTCGATGAACTTGTCTTCCAGCGCCACCACGGTGTGGCAGCATTCGCGGATTTTTTCGCCGAGTTCGGGCGTCATCACGCCGGTTTCCTGGCAGAACGTGTGGAACAGCTTGATCATGCCCTCGCAATGCAGGCTCTCATCGCGGATCGACCAGGTCACGATCTGGCCCATGCCCTTCATCTTGTTGAAGCGCGGGAAGTTCATCAGCATCGCGAAGCTGGCGAACAGCTGCAGGCCCTCGGTGAACGCGCCGAAGACGGCCATGGAGACGGCAATGTCTTCATTCGACTCGGTGCCGAACTGGCCAAGGTAATCGTGCTTGGCGGCCATTTCCTCATACTCCATGAAGGCGGAGAATTCAGAATCCGGCATGCCGATCGTCTCGAGCAACAGCGCATAGGCCGCGATGTGGATCGTCTCCATATTGGAGAAGGACGCCAGCATCATGGAAACCTCTGTCGGTTTGAACAGGGGCATGTAGTGTTCCATGTAGTTCGCGCCGACTTCCACATCCGACTGGGTGAAGAAGCGGAAGATCTGGGTCAGGAGGTTGCGTTCCTTATCAGACAGCTTGACCGCCCAATCCTTGCAATCCTCGCCCAGCGGCACCTCTTCAGGCATCCAGTGGACTTGCTGCTGCTTCTTCCAGAACTCATGGGCCCACGGATAGCGAAATGGCTTGTAGGCGTGGGATGGGGTCAGGAGACCGGGAATGTTTGCGTTGCCGTCGGCCATAGGGCGCTCCATCGAACTCTTTAGCATCGAATACCCAGATATAGTGCGCCGCATCGCGAAGGCACGCAAGATATATGATTAGTGGCTGCGTCACTTCCTCACAGAATTGATCCGCGTTGGGAGTTTCTTAACCGCTTCGGAGCGCTTCGATTCGGTTCTGACCGCTGTCAAAACCACATGAAGACTACAGCTCCCACAATTCCGAGCACCATGAAGGCGGTCAGCGCACAGAGCAACACGATCACACTCCACCTGAACACCGAAGACGAAGACTTTTGGGCGATGTTGTAGAGCTCCAACCCAGCCAGCGGGATCAAATAACTCCCGAACGTCAACACGATATCGGCGGGGCCTGACATTGTCTGGTTCATGCCGACAGGTCCCTGATTGAGAAGAATCCACGCCATCATCCCGACGCGCAGAAACCAGACCCCATTTGCCACCATGAACAGTCTCATGGCCCAACGTTGGTGATCGGCAATCCGCCGCGCCAGAGCGAAGCGGATCGTGAAAGCCCCGAAAAGCAGGATGAGGATGCCGTTGAGGGACACCGAAACAGCCGCCGGCAGGGAGAGATAGGAGCCTCTCACCCAGGTCAGCCAGAGCCCTCCGAGCGCGAGATAGAACGCGACCAGCAAGAACACGCGCCCACTCCAACGATGAATCACGGGAGCACGGCGTCTCAACGCAGGCATCAGTTGCAACAGGCCTGCACCTGTCATCACTGCGGCGAGCAACACATGGCCAATAAACATGATATTGCCGGTGGCATCGCCTGCCTCAAACCCGGTAATTTTGGGTTTGTCGTTCCAGCCGGCAAAATCTCCAAACAGGGTTCGGCTGCCGTAGAATGACAGAATGAAAATGATGAAAGCGATCTGGCCAAGGGCGGCAAAGGTGAACCATGTCGCCCCCAGAGTTTTAAAGCTGGTGCTCCAGGTGATCAAAGGTTTCGCGTTCGACATTTCCGGGCCTTTCAAGAACGGTGACCCGCCTCAAAGGCATCAGGCTCCTTTGGCCGTCTTGCCGATTTGGAAATCAGCTAGATTTTTTTCCGGGGCCATCGCGTCGACACGGAAGCTTAGCCGCATTATGTTATTCGATATGACGACAGCAGGTTTGAACTGGCGAACGGCACTGGGCGCCCAGCGGAAGCGTAAGGCACCACTGCCTTCACCACTGACCCTTTATTGGCTTGGCTTCTGTGTCTCGTCAGCCGCCTACATTTTACACGTCCTCCTGGGCAATAACCTGCCCATGATCAGCTCGGCATTGGCCGTTATTGGCCTCGCACCGTGTGGGATGGCCTGGCTATATTCGCGTGCACTGTTTCGCGCCGGAGCAGAGAGTGAGACCTGGCCCCACGCCCTCGTGGCAGCTCTATATAGTCTAGGCTTGCTGTTCATGGTGTTCCCGGGAGCCAGCTCCCACGGATTGATGGGGTATCTCGCCAGCGTCTATCATCTTCTCTCGTCTGCGATATTGTTGATGACGCTGTTGGAACCGCTGGACGGCCTCAGCAAGTCTCAGGAAGATCGACGATTCCGGATCATCTTTGCGATCGGTTACACAGCTATTCTGGGGACAGGGTTTGTCGCTGCCTTGCCAGAAATGGAAATGGTGCGCGAACCGGCGCGGGCCGCTCTCGCCAGCACAGCGCTCATCGGCACGACCATCGCCCTCCACTTCCGGTCCGCTCATCCTTTGGAGCGCCGTGCCCGCAAGCCCGAGCGCATACAACCAGTTGGCGAGCATGCCGACCTCGCCATCCGATTGAATGAAGCACTGCACTGCAAGCAAGTGTATCTGGATCCGGAACTGAAAGTCGCAGATCTTGCCCGCCTTCTCGGAACGGCGGAATACAAGCTAAGCCAGTGCATCACCGGAGAGCTGGGCTTCAACAATTTCAATCAACTCGTAAACAGCTATCGGATCTCTGAAGCCAAACGACGTTTTGCCGACGCCCAGTTTGACACGCTGCCCATTCTCACGATTGCGATGGATTGCGGATTTGCGTCCATCGGGCCGTTCAATCGCGCCTTCAAGGCCGATATGGGTGTGACACCCAGCGCGTTCCGATCACAATCGAAAGCGCTGAGGGCAAAAGCCTAGCGCGGCGCGCGTTTCGCAAGAATACGCTGCAAGGTACGCCGGTGCATGTTCAGCCGCCGGGCCGTCTCTGAAACATTGTGATTACACAGTTCATAGACCCGTTGGATGTGCTCCCAGCGCACGCGGTCTGCCGACATGGGATTGTCTGGTGGAGCAGGCTTTTCGTCAGGTCGGGCCGTCAATGCCTTCACAATATCTTCCACGTCAGCCGGCTTCGCCAGATAGTCCACCGCGCCCGCCTTCACAGCGGCTACGGCCGTGGCGATCGCGCCATATCCTGTCAGGATCACGGCGCGTGCATCCGGGCGGTATTCCTGCAGAACCTGCACAACATCGAGGCCCGATCCGTCATCCAGGCGCAGGTCGAGCACTGCAAATGCGGGCGGGTTCA
>JBCBGZ010000005.1:0-84229 GCA_038526245.1 Pseudomonadota bacterium | reverse complement strand
CCATGACCCAGGTTGCCGCCCACATTCACGGCAACAATGCCGCGATGAGCTTCGCCGGCAGCCAGG
The DNA here is from genome assembly GCA_038526245.1 of Pseudomonadota bacterium. Taxonomy (GTDB): domain Bacteria; phylum Pseudomonadota; class Alphaproteobacteria; order Caulobacterales; family Hyphomonadaceae; genus UBA5336. The sequence continues at coordinate 84,163 of JBCBGZ010000005.1, read as the reverse complement.
GCCATTTCGAGCTGAACGTCTACAACCCCATGATGGCGTACAACTTCCTGCAATCGGTGCGCTTGCTGGCCGATGCGGCAGTGTCGTTCACTGAGAACTGCGTCGTTGGCATCGAGCCACGCTTGGACAATATCCAGCGCGGGCTTGAGAACTCGCTGATGCTGGTGACGCCGCTGAAGGAGAAATACGGCTACGATCTGGCCGCCAAAGTCGCCAAGAACGCCCACGCCAATGGCACCACGCTGAAGGAAGAAGCCCTCAAGCTCGACATCAGCGAAGAGGATTTCGATGCCATCGTGGTGCCGGCAAACATGATCTCGCCGGGGTGATTGCACCACTGTACAAAAAGTGTACAATATGCACATGAACCTTAGAGCTTGGCGTAATCGAGAAGGCATATCTGCTGCGGAATTTGGGCGTCAAATAGGCGTGGCAGGCACAACCGTTTGTCACTACGAACGCAGAACAAGAACGCCAAGCAGAACAATCGCCCAACAAATCGAAGCTGCTACAAATGGCGAAGTCACCGCTGCAGAACTGCTCGGATTGAAAGTTCCAGAGTCGTCCAAAAGCGTCCGCGAAACGAGCACACCGTTCGAATCCGCCCCGGTCAAAATCGCCGTACCGAATGACCTGGCGGATATGGCCCGTAAATACGGGCTCGATGTGGAAGCCCTCATTGCCGAAGGCGGTGTCCCGCGCCTACGCGAGGCATTCAAAGCAGCTTATATTGAGCGCCACAAAGATGCGATTGATGCCACCAATGCTTATGTGAACGAGCATGGCACCCCATCTGAACAGATGGGGATGATTTGAATTGGCTCGATATGCTGTCCATGACATCGCCGAAGCGGCCGGTTTCGACAGCGTCGTCCTCATCCAGGCAGATTTCTACGACTTTATCGACAGTCGCCTGGCGATACCGCTCTTTCATGATCTCGGTCTTCAAATAGACGACTTGATCAACCCAGTTCTCGAGGTGGAACAAAAACATTTGCTGTTGAAAACGGAGTTTCTCGGCCCTTTCTCGGCTCACCGACTCGGTCGCAAAGTGGCAACACTTGATCACAAGAGCTATGAAATCGCACGTGCAGTAGACCGACTCATGACAGGCTTCTAAATCGATACGTCAAGAAAGGCGCGCCCCATGTCCGATGCACCCACCGGCTCCAAGGCCAATCCGTCCCAGTTCGATTGCTATCCCGATCTTTCCGAGGACGAGCCCTATTTCGTGATCCGGGCCGATGACCCGCTGTCCAGCGCGGTGCTTGAACTGCATGCCTATATCGGCGCGGGCCAATCCGGTGCCGCCCATAACAAGCTGGCGGAAATCATGAACATGACGGCGCCGCGCCCGCCCCGCCCTTCCGACAGCCCGAAATACCGCGAAACATTCGCCATCTCCCTGGCCATGGAACAGTGGCGCGACAAGAAGCATGGCTGATGATCCCATCAACCTGAACAAGGCGCGCAAGGCGCGTGCCCGGGCAGCGGCCAAAAAGACAGCGCAGGAGAACCGCGCAAAGTTCGGCCAAACTGGCCATTCGCGTAGGGCAAAAGAAAAGAGCCGGTCTGCCGAGGTTCAGCGCCTTGATGGCCATAAGCTTGAGAAGGACTAAACAGACTTTCCGCTGCGTCGCCCATTGCGTTCAGTATCCGGCTCGCCAAGTCTGGGGTCATTCGGACCCATGAGCGAGCCACCATGACAGATACCGCCCCCCTGTTTGAACCCTTCACGTGCCGCGGGATGACCCTGCCCAATCGAGTCGCCATGGCGCCGATGACGCGAAGCTTTTCGCCAGGCGGCGTGCCGACAAATGAAGTTGCGGAATACTACGCCCGCCGGGCAAAGGCCGATGTCGGCCTCCTCATCACTGAGGGGACGACCGTGGATCGCGGCGGAGCTTCAAACGACCCCAAAGTACCTAATATTCACCAGGATGCAGCGCTCGAAGGCTGGAAAAACGTGGTCGACCAGGTTCACCAGGAAGGCGGCAAGATCGCGCCGCAACTTTGGCATGTGGGCATGATGCGCAAACCCGGCACCGGGCCCGATCCCGAAGCGATTTCCGATAGCCCCTCCGGCAAGACCCACAAGGGTAAACAGGTCCAGCCCGAACCCAGCGAGGAAGAGGTCGCCGATATGGTTGCGGCCTACACCAAGGGCGCGGCTGACTCCAAGGCGCTCGGCTTTGACTGTATCGAGATCCACGGCGCCCACGGGTACCTGATCGATGAGTTTTTCTGGGGCGTGATGAATACGCGCAATGACAAGTATGGCGGAGACCTTGTGGGCCGCGCCCGCTTTGCTGGCGAAGTCATCTCCGAATGCCGCAAAGCCGTCTGCGAGGACATGCCGATTATACTGCGCTGGAGCCAATGGAAGCAGCAGGACTATGCCGCCCGGCTGGCGGAAACGCCCCAGGAGATGGAAGCGTTCCTGGGCGTTTTCGTGGACGCCGGCGTCGACATTCTCCACGCGTCCCAGCGCCGCTACTGGGAGGCGGAATTCCCGGAGATTGACGGCGAGAACGGCCTGAATCTCGCGGGCTGGTGCAAGAAGCTTACAGGACTGCCATCCATCACGGTCGGCTCCGTTGGCCTGTCCAGTGACTTCATCGGCGCGTTTCGCGGCGAAGACAGCAAGACCCGGCCCATCGCCGACGTCATTGAGCGCCTGGCTAAAGGCGAATTTGACATGGTCGCCGTCGGCCGCGCCCTGCTTCAGGATCCGTTCTGGGCCCAGAAGATCAAGGAAGGTCGCTACGACGAATTAGACAGCTACGACGCCAAGGCGCTCGCGACTCTTTTCTAGCGCGCTGAACCAATCCCCATTGGGCATCGTAAAAAGAGGCAAGCAACCCAGCGAGCCTCGCATGCGCCTGTCTGCCCTCTTCGCCCCAAAGCTGGCCGCGGCCACGGCTGCGGCCCTTTCCACAACAGGATGCGCCACGCAGACGCTTGCCGAGTTTTCGGACGCGCCACGCACGCTCGTCTTGGAAGAATACTTTGCGGGCGAGACGACAGCCTATGGCATCTTCGAAGACCGGTTCGGCAAGGTCCGGCGCACCTTCAAGGTCAATATCACAGGCACGGTTGAAGACGGCGTGCTGACGCTGGATGAGCGGTTCATCTACGACGATGGGGAACGCGACACGCGCGTATGGACCATCGATATCCTCGGCGGCGGCGAGTATCGCGGCACCGCCGGTGACGTGCCCGGCTACGCCACCGGCAAGGTCGTCGGCAACGCCTTCAACTGGAAATACAAGGTGGACCTGAAAGTCGGTGACAGCACCTGGAATGTCGGCTTTGACGACTGGATGTACCTTTTGGAAGATGGCGTCCTGATGAACCGAGCTTACGTCACCCGCTACGGCGTTGAGATCGGCCAGGTCACCATCGCCTTCCAGAAACCCGAATAGTCGGCCCTAGCAGCACCCACCTACCGGGGCTGGCCCTGCCCGCTCTGCGACCTCAGCGAACACATCCGGCGCCGCGCAGCCCGGGAAAAGGCCGTAATGGGTCTTCCCGTCGCCGATGATGTCAAAGAACTCCGCAAACCGGGTCTGGGTCAGCATGGCAAGCGTATTGCCACACACGGGGAAAACACGGCCCACTTCAATCTCGTGTTCGGCATCCAGTTTGAAAACGGTTTCCATACCCGGCACGCCGCCACGATAGACAACCGCCTGACCGTAGTCTTCGCAGGCGGCATCCAGCCCCTCTAGCTTCATCAAACGCGCGGTCACGGATGCAAACCGAATGGGCTCGACCTTCGCTTTCAAACGCGGATCGATGATGGAGAGCGGCCGGTGGGAAAAAACGCGCGGATCTACAAATCCAGCATCTTTTGCAATCTGCTGGTAGTCGCCCCAGTACAGAGCGCCAGATAGGCATTCGCCATACAGCACAGGATCGGCTGCCAACTCCGCCGGAATGCGCCGATCCGCATAGACGTCTGCAAAATAGAGTTCACCGCCCGGTTTCAGCAAATCGTATGCGGCTTTGAAAACGGCGGGCTTGTCTGTACAAAGGTTGAACACGCAATTGGAGATGATGACGTCAAAACTGCCGGGCTCGAGATCTAACTCACCAAGTTGTTCCAGATAGCCTTCGACAAAGCGCGTATTCGGCGCGTCATAGCCGAATTGATCGGCATGCCAGGCTTCATATTCGCGGGCCACGGCCAGTTGCTCGGGCGTCATGTCCACACCTGTGACGTGGCCATCGCGCCCCACAAGGCTAGCAAGAGTAAAAACGTCCCGACCGGCGCCGCTGCCAAGGTCGAGTATTTTCAACCCCTTCAGGTGGGCCGGGATGGCGAGCCCGCAGCCATAATACCGCGCCGCCACGTCATCATGCACTTTGCCAATTGCCTGTCTCAGCCAGGGTGCGGGCGCATCCAGCGTGCTGCAGGCATCGGTTTTCAGGTCCGACGTGCCAGTTAGCTCAGCGCCATAATAGTCTTTCACAGAGTCATGCAGCATGGGGTTCGGGTCCATTCGTGATAAAGTCTGCAGGTTCAGGCTGAGCAGCTGCCGCCGCCCAGGACGCAGAAGCTCGCGCAATAGGGATGGCTCAGGGGGACCTCGCCGCGCGCTTCCGCCAGCGTCCCTCCCAAATTGAACCGCTGGTCATAGGGAATAAGCGTACAGGCCTGCACGCTCGCCCGCCCATCGCCGTTGCGACGCACCACCATGCGCTGGCTGGCGCACATCAAACTGTCGGGGTGTTTATCCAATATGCCCCAGCAAGCTGTCGTGATTTCTGGCGGGTCGCCATCGGCTTCCATTTCAGGAAACAGCACGAGTGAGGCTGGGTCGTCTGCCCGGGTGTCCAGCCCGATTTGGCGGATCAGAGCACCATATCCCTCGCGCGCCTCATATTCCATTTCGCCCCAAACGGTCCGGCCGGCCAGATCGACCCGAAAGCCATGGTCGGCCAGCCAATGGAGCCCCTTCTGCGTCAACGCAAATGCGCCGTCTCCGCGTTCTTCGTCATGCAGTTTTGCTGTGTAGTGATCGAGGCTTACCCGAAGGCTCATTCGATCCCCGAAGCGGTCCTTCAGATCCAGTAGACCCGCCTGAATGCGCGGACGCATCATGGGCTGCATCGCGTTGGTGAGAACGAGCAAGCTGTGCCCCCGCGCCAGCGCGGCATCCATGATCTCAATGATTTCCGGCGCCATGAAAGGCTCACCGCCGGTAATGCCGATTTCGATGCCATGCTCGCCGGCCGCCTCGAGTTCATCGAGATACGGCTCCACATCGGCAAGCGTCAGGTAGACCAGACGGTCATTGCTGGGCGAGCTTTCGATATAGCAGTTGGCGCACTCGATGTTGCAGAGCGTGCCGGTGTTCAGCCACAGCGTTTTAGTGCCGTTATAGGCCACCTTCGCCCGGGCCTCGCCCTTCGCAGTGGTATCCGGATCGGCGAACTTTACCGATGGTTGTATAAGCGTCGTTGTCATACACCCCGAGTTAGAGCGTTCTTTGCGAACGATAAAGACACGAATTTGTCAGCCCGGTGTGAGGGACATCTTCTGTTGTGCCGCCATCCCCTAACACCCGCCCGCGTTCCTGCTATATTCCGGCCCATGAGCGCAGAGAATCGCCCCTCCATCTCGCAGATGGCCACCGCCCGTCCCCCGGTCGCGTCGGACGACGCTGACTATCTGGACGGCCTGAACCCCGAACAGCGCGAGGCCGTTCTAACCACGGAAGGCCCCTTGCTGGTGCTGGCTGGCGCTGGCACGGGCAAAACCCGGGTGCTGACCACGCGGCTCGCCCACATTATCGCGACGCAGAAGGCGTGGCCCAGCCAGACCCTGACCGTGACCTTCACCAATAAGGCCGCGCGGGAAATGCGCGAGCGAGCATTGAGGCTGATCGGCGATGCTGGCGAAGGGCTACGCTGGCTGGGGACGTTCCACTCGATCAGTGCGCAGATCCTGCGCAAACATGCCGAGCTCGCCAGCCTGAAATCCAGCTACACCATTCTGGACACCGACGACCAGGTGCGTCTGTGCAAGCAGATCATCGAAGCCGAAAATATCGACCCGAAGCGCTGGACACCCCGCTATCTGGCTGCCCTGATTGATGGCTGGAAGAACCGCGCGCTCGTGCCTGGCAACGTACCGGACGAGGAGGCCTATCAGTTTGCCGATGGCAAGGGCATCAAGTGTTACGAGACCTATCAAGCGCGCCTGCGCGTGCTGAATGCCTGCGACTTTGGCGATCTGCTCATCCACAACATCACCATCTTCCAGAAAAACCCCGATCTCCTTTCGGAATATCACGCAAAGTTTCGATACATTCTGGTTGATGAGTATCAGGATACGAACGTGGCCCAGTATCTCTGGCTGCGGCTGCTGGCCCAGGGCAACAGCAATATCTGCTGCGTCGGCGACGACGACCAGTCGATCTATGGCTGGCGCGGGGCGGAGGTCGACAACATCCTGCGCTTCGAGACCGACTTCCCCGGCGCGACGGTCATCCGTCTCGAGCGCAACTACCGCTCCACCCAGCATATCCTGGCCGCCGCCAGCGCCGTCATCGGCAACAATAAGGGCCGGCTCGGCAAAACGCTTTATGTGGGCGATGACACGGCGGCTGACCCGGATGCCAAGAAAGTGCAGGTGCGCGGGCTCTGGGATGGCGAGGCCGAGGCGCGCATGGTCGGCGACGAGGTGGAGGCCTGGGTCGCCAAGGGCGGCAAGAATGAAGACTGCGCCGTGCTGGTGCGCGCCTCCTGGCAGATGCGAGCGTTCGAAGAGCGCTTCATCATGCTCGGCATCCCCTACCGGGTGATCGGCGGGCCGCGCTTTTTCGAGCGCGCCGAGATTCGCGACGCGCTGGCCTATCTGCGCCTCATCCGGTCCACCGATGATGATCTCGCCTTCGAGCGCGTGGTGAACCAACCCAAGCGCGGAGTGGGCAATGCCTCCCTGCAGAAGCTCCAGCTCTATGCCCGCGAGGATGGCCGCTCTCTCTTCACGCTGACGCCAATGGTCCTGCAGACCGACGAGATCAAAGGCGCGGCCAAGCGCGGCCTCACCACCTTCATCGACCAGGTGAATATGTGGCGCGATCGCCTGGCGAACGGCATGCCCGCGCCGGAGCTGCTCGAAGTGATTCTGGAGGAGTCCGGCTACACGGACATGCTACAGAAGGATCGCAGCCCCCAGAGCCAGACGCGCCTGGACAACCTCAAGGAGCTGATCCGCGCCGTCAGCGAATTCGACACCCTGCCCGCATTCCTGGAGCATGTGGAGCTCGTCATGGATGTGGGCGGGGCGGCCAATGGCGACGAGGTCCAGATCCTCACTCTACATGGCGCCAAGGGCCTCGAATGGCCCCTGGTCTTCCTGCCCGGCTGGGAGGAGGAAGTTTTCCCCTCAAAACGCTCCATCGATGAGAGCGGGATGAAGGGCCTGGAGGAAGAGCGCCGCCTCGCCTATGTCGGCATTACCCGCGCGCGAGAAGTCTGCCGCATCTCTTTCGTGGCCAACCGCGTCATCTATGGCCGCTGGCAGGCCGTGCTGCCGTCCCGCTTTGTCGACGAGCTGCCCCATGAGCATGTCGAGGCGAGCGCGGAGACCGGCTACAGCACACAGCCCGGCGCCGACCAGGGCTTTACGGGAAGCGTCGAAGACCTCGGCGACCGCTCAAGCTACACCTCGCCCGGCTGGAAACGCCTGAAGGAGAACGCCAGATCCGGCGTCAGCGAGGCGCCCCGCACACTTGAAGGCAACGCCACCCTCATCGCCACCTCAGGCGGCCAATCCGGCTTCCAGATCGGTCAACGCGTCTTCCACGACAAATTCGGCTACGGCCACGTCGAGCGCGCCGACGGGACAAAACTGACGGTGAAGTTTCAGACGGGATCGAAGAAGGTGATTTCGACGTTTTTGGTGGCGGCATGAGTATCGAAGAGAAAGAGCTAGATCACCTGCGCCAGCAAATGGCGGACGTCATAACAAGGACCGATCAATGGGGAGCTAGATTGGCAACCTGGCTGATTGTTGGTCACGCAGCTTCTGCAGTATTCATCCTGCGAGAATTTGTAATCGCGGAACATGCACTGTCTGACGCTGCGCCAGTGTCTCTTAGATATTTTGTCATTGGATTGTTATTGGCATTTGCAGGAGGCTCGATTGGTTACATCAGCAGCCAGATCTCTCTGAGGTTCATATCGCTTCATGCGGCAGGCCTAAACAGTTTGCTTCTTGCACGCCAGAATCTATCGGAAGAACAAGCAAATGAAATACAAGTCTCAATTTACTCAGATTTTCAACGGCACGCCAAAAGGTTCAAACGAAACTTCATATTGGTAGGTTTCTCACTCGCTCTGTTTGCAGTTTCTGCTATACTATTTGGGCTGGGGTTGATTACCCCATTGTTGGCAGAATTCTAATTGTTTTGAATAATGCCCACCTACCACTTAATCGAACACCCCATGCTGGGGGTTTGCTCGCGCGGGCCGTTGCCCGTCTCAGCGATCAGGCGCATGGCGTCCACCAACTCCCGCGTGCGGCCTGAGGGGTCGCCCATGCGGGCATCGTCCAGCCGGCCGCGATACTGCAGCTCGCCCTTGGCGTTCAGACCAAAGAAATCCGGCGTGCACACTGCGCCGTAGGCTCGGGCCACCGCCCCGCCCTCATCCACCAGATAGGGAAAGCTGAACCCATGGGCGGCGGCGAAATCCACCATCTTCTCCGGCGCATCGGCAGGGTAGCTGCGGTAGTCATTCGGCATCAGTGCGAGCACGTGGGTGCCCTCCCCCATCAGCTCTGCCGCATCACTCGCCAGCCGGTCCGCAATCGCCTTCACATAGGGGCAATGGTTGCAGATGAAGGCAACCAGCAGGCCACGCTTGCCCAGATGCTCGCTCATCGTGAAGGTCTGCCCCGCCGGGTCTGCCAGCGTGAACTCCGGCGCTTTCCAGCCAAAATCACAAATCGGCGTGTCTTTCAGGGCCATCACAAGTCTCCTCTTCCCCTCCGCGCCAGACTAAGCCCAGCGTGCCTGGTCACGCAAACGTCCGCACGATGGCCTCGCCAATCGAAACAGGCGGCACAAAGCCGAGCCGCTGGCTCAGTCGCTCTCCGGACATATCGAGCGGAACCGCCAAGTTCAGCCGCGAGACCGCCTTTGCCAGCGCCCCATCCTCGCCCTGCGAGGTGCGCACCTCACCGGACCAACGAAAATGGTCTGCCAAACGCGCGATCCATTGGCGATGGGAGACAGGCGCGAAATCGACGACGTTGAAGACCTCTCGCGCCGCCTCAGGATGCGCGGCTGCCAGCGCGATGGCCGCCCCCACATTCTCCTCAAATCCATATGTCGTGACCCAATCGAGCCAGGCCGCCGGCGCCTCTATCGCATTTGCGCCTGCGCGCATCGGTGCGGCCATCCACTCAAAACGCCTCTGGCGGTCATTCGGGCCAAACACCATGGGCAAACGCAGGATCGTCCAGGGCGTCTGCATCGCGCGCACGGCGGTCTCGATGGGAATCTTGTCATAGGCGTCCATCCAGGCGTCATCCGCATCGACAGCACGCGGCTGGGCCCCGCGATAGGGGAACCTGCTTGTCCGCAGGGGCGCGCGCTCTGTAATCGGCCCGTCCCAAACTGGCTGGGGCTCCAGCCCATGAATCGCGCCATAGGCGGCATAGACGTCCGACGAACTGATGAGCACATATCGCTCGACGCGCCCCTCCAGCAGTTCCAGAAGCGGCGTCGTGGTCTCCGCCGCATAGGCCAGCACATCGATGACACAGTCGATGGCTTCGCGCTCCACCACTGTGCCTATGGTCTGAGTATCTGTCCTGTCGGCCAGGATGTGCCGCACATCCGTAGGCGCGCCCGGCTGCGCGGTTCTGGAAACGCAGACGACCCGGTGCCCGGCACGCGTCAGCTCACGCACGGTTGCGTTCCCAATCATGCCGCCCGTTCCGAGCACCAGGATGCGCCGGGGTTCAAACGCCTTCACTCAAGCCTCCCATTGAGATGACAGCCTAACCGCGACAGCCGCATTTTCCGACACCTTATCCACCCCCCTTGCTACCGGGCGTATACTCTGCCCCATGGAAACCCTGCGCGATCCCTTCTCCCGGGTTCACCCGTTTTTCTGGCCGGTCCTGTGGCTAAGCCTGCGCGCACTTGTGCGCTGGACCGGGCGCATGATCGAAGAAGGACACGCCTTTGCCGGGCTGCGCATCGAGATCACCTGGTATGGCTGGATCCATGTCGAGGCGATCGACTTGTCCGAGGCGGGGAAGGATTTCCGCCGCCACATGATGGGCGATGGCCGCGAGGATGGCTGGGGCGTGCTGGACTGCGCCACGGCGCGGGTGGAGGTGTTGCTTGCCGTAGGGTGCATCGAGGGCGCAACCCGATATGCACCCTCCACCCCCGCCGCAAACACCGACGGTGCATATCGCTTCGCTCCATGCACCCTACGGCCAGAACGTCGCCGATCCAATGTGAGTACTGGCCCGCCCCTTGGCCTTGCCCCTTCTTCGACCATCGAGGGAGGGGCGCTCTGAATCTGCCAATTCGTTTACCGCCCGGGCGACGCCCTGTGCGGTCGCAAGCGCTGGTGTCACTGTCCCTCTTGGCCTAGATGCAGGCGCAATGTCTCCCATTGCTCGTATCCGCTCCGGCATCGCATATCTGAACGCCAATCGCGCGCGCCTTTTCTGGTGGTGGATCGCCTATCAATCGATCAAGGGCGTGATCACGCTGAGCCTGATCTGGATCCCGCTACTCCTGCTCTGGCTGCGCAATGAATAAACCCCGGCCCTCTGCGCCGGTTCGCTGGCTCTGGATCGCGTTTGGGCTGACGTGCGTCGGTGCCGGCCTTGTGGGGGTTGCCCTGCCGCTGGTGCCGACGACGCCCTTCCTCTTGCTGGCGGCCTTTGCCTTTGCCCGCTCCAGTCCGCGGCTCCATGCCTGGTTGCTCGGTCACAAGCGCTTTGGCCCGTTAATCCGGAACTGGAATGAGCACGGCGCCATCAGCCGGAAAACAAAATGGGTCAGCGTCAGCGTCATGGCGGCCATGCCGGTGCTCAGCGTTGTGCTCGGCGCACCGCTCTGGGCGATCGGCGTTCAGATTTTGGTGTTGTCAGCGTCGGCAGGCTTTATCCTCTCCCGGCCCAGTGGGCCCGGATGAACGCCGCAACTCTCGCGATGGGCAGTGATGAAAATGGTCGGAGCGAGAGGATTCGAACCTCCGACCCCCGGTCCCCCAGACCGGTGCGCTAACCGGGCTGCGCCACGCTCCGACCGAACGCGCTAGCTAATCCAGCGCGGCGGAGATTGCAATTGGCAAATTTCAGAAAGCGGGGCTACGCCGCCTTTTGAAGGCGCAGGGCATCCAACCGGGCTTTCAGGTCAACAAGATCGGTCAAAACCGTCTCCAGACGCTCCCGGCGGGCGGCGGAAAGACGCGGGGCAGCCTCCGCGCCAAACGCCTCGGCCACCTTGTCCTGTAGGTCATGGACAACCGGGCGCTCTGCAACAGCTTCGGTCGGCACAATCATGGCAGCGCCTGCAAGCACGGCATCTATGCCCTGCTCAGCAAGCAGAGCTTTGGCGCCCTTGAGCGTCATGCCTCGCTTGTGGACCAGAGTTTGGATCGCGCGGAGCCCGTCAATATCCTGGGGGCGAAACATGCGGCGCCCATCCGGCCGCTTCACAGGCTTCACGTGACGTGGAAACTTGGTTTCCCAATAGCGCAGCACATGCGTCGGAAGTCCCAGTTCCTTGGCCGCTTCGCCAATCGAACGATAGGCATCTGCGGTTTTTTCCAGTCTAGGCTTCTCGGCTACGGCTGCGCCCATGGGGTATCCTTCCTATGCTTGCCCCTCATCGACACGGGATTTCAGCAGCGGAGAGGGGCGGAAGGTGACGACCTTACGCGCTGAGATCAGCGCCTCCTGGCCAGTCTTGGGGTTGCGCCCTTCCCGCGCGCTTTTCTCACGCACGACGAAGTTTCCAAATCGGGAGAGCTTCACAACCCCTTCAGTCTCCAACGCCTTGCCGATCATTTCGAGGGCATCATCGAGGAGGTCAGAAGATTCCTGGCGCGTACATCCAACTTGGCGAACGATTGAATCGGTCACCTCTGCACGCGTGATAGTCTTGCCAGTCATGGGAGGCTCTCCATCCATGGGTTAACAAATACGGCGCGAGTATTAAGGAAAGGTTTTACGCTGCAGGCGAGGTATTGCAAAACAAATCCGCGCGAAGCGGTTGATTTACATCCGGAAAAGGCTCGCGCCCCACGAGAATCCTCCACCCATCGCTTCTGACAGGACCAGATGTCCAGGCTTAATGCGTCCATCACGCACGGCAGTGTCGAGGGCCAACGGAATTGACGCGGCCGAGGTGTTGCCGTGCTGAGCAATCGTGGAGACGACCTTGGCTTCGTCGATATTCATCTTCGAGGCAACACCGTTCAAAATGCGCTGATTGGCCTGGTGCGGCACAAACCAGTCAATATCGTCAGACGTGAGCTTGGTGGCGTCGAGCACATCGCGAATCGCTGCAGAAATGTTCGCTACCGCATGTTTGAAGACGCGGTTTCCCTGCATCCGAACGTGTCCGACGTCGCCTGAGCTGGAGACACCACCGTCCACGTAAAGCAAGTCGCTTTTCGTGCCGTCGGTACAAATACGATGGGTTATGATCCCCTCACCGTCCTCAACCGGCCCAGCCTGAAGCACCGCAGCGCCAGCACCATCGCCAAAAAGCACGCACGTGCCCCTGTCTGACCAATCCAGAATTCGGGAGAACGTTTCAGCACCAACGACCAACGCCGTGTTGAAAAGGCCTTGTTTGAGCAGGCTGTCAGCATTGGCAAGCGCGAAAAGAAAGCCAGAACAGACAGCTTGGACATCAAAAGCTGCCCCTGCCCCCATGCCGAGCTTCGCCTGGACCGCTGTGGCCGTCGCCGGAAAGGTTTGATCGGGCGTGGTCGTAGCCAGAACGATCAGATCGACATCACTGGCAGAGAGTCCCGCAGCATCAAGTGCCCGCTTTGCCGCTGCGGTCGCCAGATCGCTGGTGACTTCATCATCAGCGGCGATATGACGTTGACCAATCCCCGTGCGCTCCCGGATCCACTCATCCGTCGTTTCGACCATGCGAGACAGATCTTCATTCGTCAGCACGCGATCTGGCAGGTATCCACCGGTGCCAAGAATTCTCACGGTTCGATTACTCACGCTGCGGTCTCCGATGTACTGCGGGATTGAACGCGCGCCAGACTGGCTGCCACTTCATCCTTGTAGTTGCTCAGCGCCAGATCTGCGGCGAGGCCGAGGGCCGTTGCAAATCCCTTGGCATCTGTCCCGCCATGGCTTTTCACGGAGACACCGTTCAAGCCCAGCAGGACGCCACCATTCACGTTGGAGGGGTCCATACGTTCTTTCAGTTGTCTCAGACCGCCCGAGGCGAGTGCCGCCCCCGCCTTGGCCAGCGGAGACGAAGTCAAAGCTTCGCGCACAAAACTCGCCACAAGCCGGGCGGTTCCCTCCGCCGTTTTAAGGGCGATATTGCCGGAGAAACCATCGGTCACGACCACGTCGACGGTGCCTTCGGAAATATCATTTCCTTCTACGAAACCGCGATAGTCGAGATCCAGACCGCTGCTTTTCAACAGCTCCGCTGCCCGGCGGACTTCCTCATGTCCCTTTTGCTCTTCAGAGCCGACATTCAGGATCCCAATCGTTGGCCGCTCGACCCCGCGAATGGCACGGGCGTAAGCCTCTCCCATGATTGCAAAGGTCAGAAGCTGGTTGGCGTCAGCTTCAAGGTTCGCACCGACATCCAGCACGACAATCCGGCCTCTCAAGGTCGGCCAGAGTGCGGCCATGGCAGGCCGGTGCACCCCGTCCATTCGGCGCAACGCCATCATCGAAATCGCCATCAATGCGCCGGTGTTCCCCGCTGAAACAGAGGCCTGAGCCGCGCCGGATTTTACCGATTCAATTGAACGCCACATGCTTGAGGATTTTTTCCGCAGCGCCTGTGATGGCTTGTCTTCCATGGAAATCGCGTCATCGGTGTGAACGACCTCAGCGACCGCAGCAACGTCGCTTTCGGCTTCAAGCAGCGGTGTCAGCGCGTCTTCATCGCCGTGGAGCAGGACAGAAATGTTTGAGCGGGACGGAAGAAACCGGCTCAGCCCTTCGATCACCACATTTGGCGCTGCATCGCCGCCCATGGCGTCAATGGACAACACAAGGCGATCAGCCATGGACATGGTCTCCTGCGGGCAAGGCAAAATGCCTGCCTGTCATCTGGCGCGAAACCTAGTGGTGTGCTGCGCGCATTGCAACGCTCGTGTCGTAACGGCAGCGGTTATGGCCGAGGCCACTCAATCATTCCCTGAAAGACGGTCTCCTGGGGCAGTGTCGCCAAATGCGCATCGACCGCGCGGGCATATTGCGCCAGTCCGGCCGTTGCCTCGCCGCCCAGTCCGTTGCGCGCCAAGACATCCGCCACCTCATCTCCGCCATCGAACGCATCATCCAGCGCACGGGCGAGACCGAAATACCGCTCTCCGAGCTTGCGGACTTTCCGAGCAATTGAGGCGTCTCCCACGCCTTCCTCGCGATAGGCATAGTCAAACCGGTCAAACAAAGCTTCGCCAAACTTCTCAGACACGACCAACGCATCGCCGCCGAGATGTTTCAATCGGCGCATCACGATTCCGCCATGCAGGGCAGCCATCTGGAATCGCCCATCAAAGTCATCCTGTGCAAAGCCCTTGAGATATAGCCCCGGTTGCCGCGCGCCGGTCATGACGGCCGCCACCAGACGCGCGGCTGCATCACGCTGTGGGTCAGGCTTTGCGAACAGTCTTCTGAAAAGGGACATGGGAGGTGTCTCCAACGGCTTGTCAAATCTGGGCGAGCGCCCTACCGATATCGCTATTCTACGGGAGAGTTTCCATGGGCAAACGCGTCCTTGCGGCATCGGCACTGGTAATTTGCACGCTCACGACGGGGTGCATCTCACCAATAACGAGCTACAACGGCTACATCGCCGATGACGCCATTCCGAATGCCATGGAACCCGGCATTGATACCCGCACCAGTGTGTTGGCGCGCCTTGGTAGCCCCTCCACAAAATCCGTGTTCGACGATAACACATGGTACTACATCACGACCAGCAGCGAGAGCCTGGCGTTTTACAAACCGAAAATCGCATCGCGAACGATTACCGGTGTTCGATTTAACGAAGATGACGTGGTGGAAGAAGTGCTTGAGTACGACGTGACCGATGGTCAGGTCCTCGCCTACGCCTCCCGGGAAACGCCGACGCTCGGACGCCAGCTCACCTTCCTTGAGCAATTGCTTGGTTCCATCGGAACGGTCGCCCTACCCCAGACCAATGAAGCCACGCCGGGCAATCCCACCGGGCGTTAGGTCGCCGCTCCCGGCATCAGAAACAGATCCGTATCGTCGGGCTTAGCGCCTGCTGCTGTGATCATTGCGTGTGCCTGGCCACGATGATGGGTCTGGTGATTGGAAAAGTGGGTCACTGCCAGACCAGCGGGCATTGAGAGCTGCCGACCTGCGGCTCCCGAAAACCACGTCAGATCCGATGCAAGCCACTCGCGCTCAACCGTACCAGCCCACGTCAGGATGTGCGCATCATAAGCTTCCCGATCCGATATGTATGCCGCTAGCGATGCATGCGCCGTAGCGCCTTCGGCCATGGACTGGGCCGGGCGCTCGGTCCCCTCAAACCGCGCCATCCAGATGCGGTCAGCCCACAATATGTGCGACAGCGTCTTTTGAATGGAGCCCCAGAACGCGCCTCGGTCTTCTTTAAGGGCTTGGGGCGCTAGCGTTTCGGCGGCTGCAATCAGCGATCCATTTTGCCAGCGATTGTAACGCGCCATGGTCATCACATAGTCGGTCGAAATCATCTTCAGCTCCAAGCATGCTCATGGATACTAGCAAAAAGCCCCGGAGTGGTGACCCCGGGGCTTTTCTATTTGGTGTTCAGCGTACCCGCCTAGTGACCGCCAGAGATCACAGCCAGCATCAGCAAGGCCACAATGTTCGTGATCTTGATCATCGGGTTCACCGCTGGACCGGACGTGTCCTTATAGGGATCTCCAACGGTGTCGCCCGTGACCGCGGCCTTATGGGCTTCCGAACCCTTGCCGCCATGGTGACCATCTTCAATGTACTTTTTCGCATTGTCCCAGGCGCCGCCGCCGGATGTCATCGAAATCGCGATGAACAGGCCCGTGACGATCACACCGAGCAACATGGCGCCCACCGCAGACAGGGCTGCCGACAGACCGCCAATGCCCAGGATGACGAAGAACAGGACGATCGGAGACAGCACCGGCAGCAGCGACGGCACCACCATTTCCTTGATGGCGGCCTGGGTGAGGATGTCCACCGCCTTGCCATAGTCCGGCTTGTTCTCGCCTTCCATGATGCCGGGAATTTCGCGGAACTGACGGCGCACTTCGACCACAACAGCCTGGGCAGCGCGGCCCACGGCCATCATAGACATGCCCCCAAAGAGGTTCGGCAATAGGCCGCCGAAAAGGAGGCCGATCACGACATAGGGGTTCGACAGGGAGAAGTTCACGATCACACCCTCGAGGCGTGAGCCTTCAACCCCGGCGAAATAGTCGATGTCGGCAGTGTACGCTGCAAACAGAACCAACGCGCCAAGGCCAGCCGACCCGATTGCATAGCCCTTGGTCACGGCTTTTGTCGTGTTACCCACGGCATCCAGCGTGTCCGTTGTGTCGCGCACATTGCTGGGAAGCTCCGCCATCTCGGCGATGCCGCCCGCATTGTCCGTAACGGGGCCAAAGGCGTCGAGCGCGACAATCATTCCAGCCAGGGCCAGCATCGCCGTCGTGGCGATCGCAATGCCGAACAGCCCTGCCAGATTGTATGTCAGCAAGATACCGCCAATGATGGTCAGCGCCGGGAGCGCCGTGGACTCGAGTGAGACGGCGAGGCCTTGAATAACATTCGTACCGTGTCCGGAAGCCGAAGCCTGGGCCACAGACCGCACGGGACGGAACGATGTCGACGTGTAGTATTCCGTGATCCACACGATGAGCCCGGTGACCGCAAGGCCGGTCAAGGCGCAGAGGTAAAGGCTCAGGCCCGTAATCTCTGCGGGTGCGCCTGTCACACGATCTACCAGACCAAGAGTCTGCCCAGCGCCTTCCAATACGCCCCAACCATTGGGCAGGACGTTCGGAAACGTTACGAGCATCAACAACGCGGATATCACGCCGGTTGCTATAAGCCCTTTGTAAAGCGCTCCCATCACGCTGGTCGATCCATCGGCAAGGCGAACAAAGAACGTTCCCGCGATCGATCCCACGATGCAGACCGCACAGATCGCCAGAGGCAGGATCATGATTTCCCTCAAGTAGGGAGTGTCGGCAAAGTAGATCGCGCCGAGCACCATCGTGGCAACAATTGTCACGGCATAGGTTTCGAACAGGTCTGCCGCCATGCCGGCACAGTCGCCGACATTGTCGCCCACATTGTCTGCGATGGTGGCCGCGTTGCGCGGGTCATCTTCGGGAATACCGGCTTCGACCTTGCCGACCATGTCGCCGCCCACATCTGCGCCCTTGGTGAAAATACCACCGCCAAGGCGCGCAAAGATCGAGATAAGCGAAGCGCCAAATCCGAGCGCAACCAGCGCATCGATGACCCGGCGACTTTGCGGCTCAGCTCCCATCGCGCCTACCAGAAGACCATAGTAAGCAACGATCCCAAGCAGGGCGAGGCCCACAACCAACATGCCCGTCACTGCGCCGGATTTGAAAGCGATGTTCAGGCCCGCTCCAAGACTTTCGCGAGACGCTTCCGTGGTGCGCACATTGGCCTGAACGGACACTTTCATGCCGATGAAGCCAGCCGCGCCCGACAGCACTGCACCGACGATGAAGCCGAGCGGAACCTCCCAATTCTGGAAGGCAATCGCCAGCGCGATCACGACAACGATGCCGACATAGGTGATCATGCGGTATTGCCGGGACAGGTAAGCGTTGGCGCCTTCCTGGATCGCCTTTGCAATTTCCTGCATTCGTGCGTTCCCGGCAGAAGCCGAGTTGATCGAACTGATCTGCCACATTCCGTAGCCGACCGACAGCAGCCCTGCCACCAAGGCTGCATAGAACCAGATATTCATAAAGTGCCCTCCCTGGAGCCTTTTTTTGACCGGGGGTCCGATCAAGCTCTCAAACGATGGACAGACGCTGCCAAAAGCCGCCAATTCACGCAAGTTTTCTCGCTTTGGGGGCGATTAGCCGTTTGCTTCGCCATGCGCGAAGCCCAACCGATGCGGCAATGATTGCTGGATACCGCGCCAAGTAACGTGCACGCCGTGGCCATCGGTGACATGACCGATCTCAGTTACTGATACGCCGATCTCTGCACATGCCTGGCGAATCATGTCGCGCGCTTCGGGCGCCGTGGTGAACAGAAACTGATAGTCGTCACCGCCGGCCAATTGGCTGATTGCCTTATCAAAGTCGCCGGCAGACCGAGCGAGTGGTACGGTAGATGCCTCAATATGCGCGGCGACTTCAGACGCTTCGGCCAGCTTGCCCAAGTCGGCCAGAAGGCCATCACTAATATCCATTGTGCCTGTAGCGTGGGCACTTAAGATTTCTGCCATTCCGAGCGGTGGCACTTCCGGCACGCGATACCGCTCTATGGCATCCACGGCGCCATCCTGAAGCGCAGCTTCCAGCCCAATCGCACCCCAGCCAATCTCACCCGTGACCCAGATAATGTCACCCACGCGTGCACCTGAACGCCGAATGGGAGATGCCCCAGGACTATGCCCCATGAGCGTAAGCGATAGAAAAAGCGACTTCGGCACATTCACCGTATCTCCACCTACCAGATGGATGCCCCACTTTTTCAGCTCGTTTCCCAAGGCGTCGGCGAACGTTGCGAGGTCATCTTCCGGGCGCGCCTCCGGCCAGCCAAGGGTGAGTAAGGCTTCAGTGGGCTTTGCGCCCTTTGAAAGGATATCGGAGACGTTCACGCGCACCAGCTTTCGCGCAACGCTATCAATCGGATCGCTGGGTAGAAAATGGATGTGTTCGACCAAAGCATCCACCGTCGCCACCAAGGTCGAGTGCGCAGGCGCTTCACTCAGTTCAGCCACATCGTCTTTCAATCCCGCTGCGCCTGGCGACGAAGCCAACGGTGCAAAATAAGCGGCGATACGGTCAAACTCGTTCATTCTAAACGCCCTAGCAGTCCCGTGAGTTGAGCTTAACCCCACCATTAACTTTCGTTTTCAAAGTTATTTGTTGACTCCGCCAGTATGCTTTGCGATACAAAGCACATTGCAACCCACAAGGAGACCCTGCAATGCCTATTCGCTCAATCGCTTCGATCGCTACAGTTCTCGCTTGCGCCACAGCAGCCCATGCTGGCGCCCTCACGGTCAGTATTGACGGGGTGGAAGACCGCGGCGGCACTTTTTACATCTCCATTCAATCCGAAGCGGAATTCATGAAGCAGGAGGGCACGGCTGGCGATGTGATCTCGAACATTGAAGCCGGCACATTCTCGAAATCCTATGACGTTCCAGCGGGACGCTATGCCGTGAGCATCTGGCACGACGAAAACGGTAATGGCGTCTTTGACACCGAAGAGACTGGAATGCCGCTGGACGGATGGGCAATGTCGGGTAATGCCCTGACAGGTCCGCCCACATTTGATGACGTCGCCGTATCGGTTCCTGCGGAAGGAAACGCCGTCCGCCTGGCAATGTCCTATCACCGCTGATCCAGAGCCCACGCCTGAAACGTATCCCATGAAAGCGCGCAGCCTGTTATGGCTGCGCGCAATCAACTGTTTCAATGGAAAGGGCTTTCGCCCATGATTTTTGACGTCATCGCCATCATTGGGCTCGCTTTTGGCGCGCTTATCGGATTCGGAAGTCTGGTTAGTCCGGCATGGGCGGCAGGTGTCGTTCGACTGGTCGAAGACCCCGATAAGCCCGGAGGCTACTCGGAGTTCCGGGCGACCTATGGGGGCTTGCTCCTCATGACCCATGGCGTGGCGCTCGCTCTGTTCGTGATGGGTGAGAGCTTGAGCGGCGCCTTGATTGCCCTGCCCCTGGCCGCAGGATGGTTCGGTGCCGCTATCGGACGGACAGCGTCTCTGCTGTTCGACATGGAAAAACTGCGTGCGCCCGCCATGAACCCCACTTGGATTGTCACGGAACTGGTCCTCGGGCTTGCGATCTCCGCACCCTTGATCCACTACGTCGCCAGCAACTAGGACCTACTTTCCATGACGGAGCGTCGAGAGACGGGCCGCCGGACCGCGCGCCCTCCTCGCGCTGCACGTCCGTCTCGCCCGAAGACTAAACCCAGCGCCCCACAGTTTGGGGAAACGGCGCCTGGAGAGCGAATCGCAAAATACCTCGCAAGAGCTGGCGTAGCCTCCCGCCGGGCCTGTGAAGTGCTGATTGCCGAAGGCAAGGTCAGCATCAATGGCCGGAAAGTGAAAACGCCGGCCGAAAAGGTCACCGGTAGCGAGGACATTCGCGTCCACGGGCTTGTCATTGAAGCACCAGAGGCCACCCGTCTTTGGCGCTATCACAAACCTGCAGGCTTGATTACGACCAATTCAGACCCGGGTGGACGGCGAACCATATTTGACGAGCTACCGAAAACGCTGCCCCGAACGGTCACCATCGGACGCCTGGACCTGAACACGGAAGGCCTGCTTCTGCTTACCAATGATGGCGAGTTGGCCCGCAAACTGGAAAAGCCGGGCAACGGAATGGTGCGTCGCTATCGAGCCCGGGCATATGGCAAAGTCGCCCCTGAAAAACTCGCGCGTCTCGCAAGTGGTATAACGGTCGACGGCGAACGTTTCGGCGCAATCGAAGCCGTGCTCGATCAGGAAACGGGCGCAAACGCCTGGCTGAATGTGTCTCTTCAGGAAGGTAAAAAGCGAGAGGTGCGCCGCGCGCTGGAGGCCGTTGGCTTGCAGGTAAACCGGCTTATTCGCGTCGCGTATGGTCCACTTGAGCTGGGCGGCCTGAAACCTGGCGCCGTCGAAGAAGTGTCAGCGGCTCAGTTGCAGACAGAGCTCTCCTCGTTCCTCGCGCCAGCGCGGGAAGATCCACGAGGTGCTCCCCGAAAACCAACTCGAAACAAGCGGACTGGCAGAAAGCCACGCAAAGGTGCATCCTAGGATCAAAAGAAGATCTGGAGGAGCCCCCCAATGGCCTTTACTAACGTCTCCGAAACGGCACAGGAAGAACGAGACCAACCGCGCGGCCCCGCTAATGCTCCGGTGTTCGACCACAAAAGCGCCGTCAATCTCGGCCATTGGGAACCTTTCCTAAAAGGCCAACCGTTCAGTGCCTTTGCGGATTTGCGGGAACACGCGCCCGTCTACTGGCATCCTGAAGAAGAAGGCCTCGGTTCGGGTTTCTGGGCGCTGACGCGCTATGACGACATCCGCCAGGTTGAGCTCGATACCACCACATTCAGCTCTCAGCGGGGTGGCATCCTGATGAATTACGGGATGCCCGAGGGGCGCCACCCCCTGCTCCATCGGGCCTCTCTCGACACCATGATTTGTCTCGATCAGCCCTACCATATGCCCTTGCGCCGCGAGCATATGCCATTCTTCACGCCCACATACATCTCTGAGCTGCGCAAGCGGGTAGACGAGCATGTCTCACTGCTTCTGGACGGGATGGAACAAGCTGGCCCAGTCGTGGATATGGTTGAGATGTTCTCAGCGGAGCTTCCCCTGTTCACGCTGTGTGAAATCCTCGGTGTTGCGCCCGCTGACAGACCCAAGCTTGTTAAGTGGATGCATTATCTGGAAGTCGCCGGACACACGATGGCGCAAGGCGACGACATCGATCCCGCTTTCTTTGGGGACTTCGTTCAGAACGTGCTTGAGATGTTCGAGTTCGGAAAACGCGAACTGCTCGCGCGCCGGGCAGAGCCCAGAAACGACCTGCTCTCATCCATCGCAAATGCCAAAATCGACGGCGAATTGCTGTCCGATGAATTCCTCGACGGGTCCTGGCTTCTTATTGTGTTCGCCGGCAATGACACCACGCGCAACTCACTGTCGGGCACTATGCGACTGTTGACCGAGTTCCCGGATCAAAAGGCCCGCCTGATCGACTCCCCGGACCTTCATGGAAACATGGTGCATGAGGCCATCCGAATGGTCAGCCCGGTCATGTATATGCGGCGCACGGCGACCCGCGATACGGTCCTGCGCGGACAGACCATCGCCGAGGGCGAAAAAGTCGTAATGTATTATGGCGCTGCAAACCGCGATCCTTCCGTGTTTTCAAACCCGGACCAGTTCGACGTGTCACGTGAAAATGCGAAGGACCATATCGCCTTTGGCATCGGCCCCCATGTCTGCCTGGGTCAGCGTGTTGCAAACATGCAGCTTGAAGCGGCCTACAGCCAAATTCTGACGCGCTTCCCGAACATCACATGGACGGGCGAGCAGGAAATCGCGCCAAACAATTTTGTCCACGCGATTTCCAAACTGATGGTCAACTTGGGCGCTCGCTGAGTCTACGAGCCTGTTGACGTCCTAGCGGTCTCGAACCGTAAATTCAGTTCGCCGATTTGCGGCGTTCGCTTCGGGAGTTTCTGCATTAATCAGAGGGAAGGTTTCCCCATACCCACGCGCTGTGAGGATAGTGGATGAAACGCCTTTGTTGATCAGGTATTGGCGAACGGCCCGCGCGCGCTGGACTGAGATGTTCTGGTTCAGAACCGCATCACCGCGCTTGTCGGTGTGTCCGCCAATCTCAATCTCAAACCGAGAACACAGGGTCGCAACACCTGCCGCAGCGTCCAGCAACCGGGCGCTTTCTTCATTGATGTCCGAACGCCCCACCGCGAATGAAACGTTGCGCCCTTCCATCACACGCACGAAGGCGGCCTGGCATTCGCCAACGGAAGAGGCTGCCGTAAGGCCCTCAAGCGCGGCGCCAACCGCTTCCTCTTCGCCTTCGACGGAAATGCCATCAACAATCAGGATGTCCCGTCCCTGAGGCACATCCTTGATCGCACGCTCCGCGGCGCTGTAGGCCCGGTCGGCAACGTCGCGCGTAGGTGCGAGCCCGGTGAGCGTGATGACCCCCTCCTCAGCATTTCTGGCGTTGAGTTGCAGCCATGGAAACCCGAGGTCAGGGAACGTTCCTTCAACGCGCTCTGTCCAGGTCAATTCGGGCTCTACAACACGTTCAATGATCACGGGGTCTGGCGCTTGCGCAGCCGCGAGGCGGCCATTCACTACTTGATAGAGCGCGCCTTCTTCAATCGGTACGCATTCGACAGAGGCCTGCGCCGCTGTGCTTGCGCCATTCCCTCCCGCAGGCGCCGTCGCCTGGGGGGCGCAAGCCGTTGCAGCGGCGACCAGCGCCGCGCCGAATGTGATGCGTATCCCGGTCAACACCATACTGAACCTCTTAAACCCGCGCCAAATCACGCGCAAAAACCCTATTAGCCACGCAAATCTGCAACGGTTCGGCTTACGGTGTCAAAACCCTTCGCTTACGGCGCGAGGGTCATTTTGGGAGCGGCGCCACCTCGAAGTGCACTTCATTTTTTCGGAATGGAGCCGGAACCCAGGGACCGCTGTAGAAATTGAATGTCGGCGCACCCAATGGCTCAAGGTCGTTTTCCGCCATCCACGCTGCAAGCGCATTCGCAGCCTCTTCTTGTTGGCGGTCAGAACCGCCCCCGGAAAAGCGATAGGATGCAACCCGCCGGACCGGAAGCTCGGCCAGGATCACATCAGAATTATTGGGCATTGGAAGCATGTCCATCGTCCTCTCCGACGGCATCACAAAGCTGATCACGGTCTGGTTTGCCGACGCCTCAGTTTGAGTGACGGGCACTGTCATATCTATTTTCTGAGCCACGGCCCGCTGGGACACCGGCGCCGTCATTTCGATGTTTCCGCGCGTCGTATTGTTCCCAAAAATATAATCTGCCAGCGGGCGAAACCCTAGATTGGCAGCCTCGCGGCCGGAAGCATTCACGATCACACTCGCCACAATGACGGGCTCATAGGTGCGCACTTCGAACCGCCCTTCGACCCGCTCCACAGTGTGGGCTGGCTCTTCATGGGCCGACGCCGCTGCAGGCAGCATGGCAACCACGGCCGACGCAACAAGATTTTTCATGGGCTGGGCTCCGGATCACAACTCCTAAAGCCCTATACGGGGTGATCTAAAGACCAGATTTCACCACGTCACCGCCCTTCATCACGAAGTCGACACTCATCACTTCCTCAATATCGTCGAGTGGGTCACCATCGAATGCGACGAGATCAGCAAATTTCCCAACCTCCAGTGTCCCGATCTGGCTGTCCATTTCGAGGTGCTGTGACGCGATGACAGTCGCGGTGTAGATCGCTTCTTCCGGCGTGTATCCGGCTTCTACCATCAGCAAGAACTCCTCAGCATTTCCGCCGTGCACAGACACCCCCGTATCGGTTCCAAACGCGACACGTACTCCGCCGGCGCGCGCGGTTCGCAGCATGTCCAGCATGAGTGGCCCGACGATGGCGGCTTTTGCGCGGGACGGTTCAGGCAACCACGGCTCATTGGTCCAACCGGTGACAGTTGCACCCGCCAGAACCGTTGGCACCAGCGTCGCGCCGGTTTCGTTGAACAAGGCTACCGTTTCGTCGTCGAGATATGTGCCGTGTTCGATGGACTGAACACCGTTGCGCAGTGCCGCCTCAATACCGCCCTTCCCGTGGGCATGAGCCGTTACTTTTCGGCCCATTGTTGCGGCCGTCTGCACAATGGCGGCGATCTCGTCATCGAACAATTGCTGTTCAAGGCCAGCGGCCGTGTTGGACAAGACACCGCCCGTAGCCGTGATCTTGATGAGGTCCGCGCCATTCTTGATCACCTGGCGGGTCGCCCTCCGGCAATCGTCTGCGCCGTTACATGTGTTGCCCGTAAAAATAGCCGACAAGGCGGGTGAAAACCCATTGCTGTCCCCATGCCCCCCTGTGGGCGTGACGGCCCGCCCCGATGCGCGCACGCGAGGCCCGATCACATCCCCACGGGCAATGGCATCACGAAGCGAAAAGATAGCCTCATCGACACCGCCAACGTCCTGAACAGTCGTGAAACCGGCTTCAATTGTTAGGCGAGCGTGGCGGGCGCCCTGGAGCGCGTAGTCCGCTTCCGAGAATTCGAGCGCCTGCAGGCGCCGGCCTGGTCCGTTTTCCGTCAGTAGGTGCACGTGCGCATCGATCAGGCCGGGCAGCACGTAGGCATCTTTCAAATCAATCACACGCCCGCGCTCGGCAGGAAGCTGATAGCCGGGCACTATGGACGTGATCTTGCCGTCTTCGATCATGATTGTCTGGCGCCGTTCATAGCCCTCGCCTGGCACCGCCAGGACGTGTCCGGCATGGATGATCGCGTCTTGCGCGGACGCGGAGCCGACAAAGCCAATGGCAGAGAGCGCCAATATGGTTGCGCAGAGTGTTTTCGAAATCATCTTATTGGTCTCCCAGCTCTTTCTGGATGGCTTTGGGCAGCGTGGAACGCACCACTTCATAGCTCCGGGTCATCCTGGCACTTAGTTCTTCCGGATCGGTGGTCGCTACATCGAAAGCGACCCAACCGCCCCGCGGCAGATGCGGCGCATGTTTGGCCGCGCCAACCTCGATCAGCATCCTGGCGGTTTCTTCACTGTCGCATTTCACGGTCAGGTGACCAGCTTCAGGCGCATGGACGGCGAACATCTTTCCACCGACCTTATAGACCTGACTGCCCATCCACTGGACCAGGTGACTCGCCCCCACATGTGATAGCGCATGTGATTTGATACTTTCGAGGGTCACCCGGACATCCCGGCGAGCCGTGCCTGGGACGCTGCAAATTGTGCCAGTGGCTTCACACGTTCAGCCATGCTGGCTGCATGCGCTGAATTTGCTGTCCCGTCACGGACACGGCCAACGATGCCCTGGCAGATCGCCGCAAGACGGAAGGCGTTATAGGCGAAGTAATAGTTCAGGTCCGGGAGGCCATCACGCCCCGTATGGGCACAATACATCGCGGCATACTCGTCCATGCTGGGAATGCCGTAGGCTTCGAGATCGTCGATATCCACAATCGCGCCCCGGGCGGGATCACTGCTAGGCATGACCCAGTTCATCAGGTGATAGCTGAAATCCGCCATCGGATCGCCAAGGGTACAAAGCTCCCAATCCAGCACGGCGATCACGCGAGGCTCGGTTGGGTCGAGTATCATATTGTCGAGGCGATAGTCGCCATGGACAATTGTGGTGGTCTCGCCCGGTGGAATGTTCTCCGGCAACCAGTCCATCAGCTGGTTCATGTCCTCGATCGTGTCGGTTTCAGACGCCCTGTACTGCTTCGACCAACGATGGACCTGACGGGCAACATAGTCGCCTTCCTTGCCGAACCCCTCAAGGCCCGCAGCCTTCCAGTCCACATTATGCAAGTCAGCAAACGTCTTGACCTTGGCCTCGTAAATCGCGCGACGCTCCGCCGGCTCGTAATCTGGAAGCGTTCCATCCCAAAGAATGCGCCCTTCCACATTGTCCATCACGTAGAACATGGTTCCGACGACCGCTTCGTCCTCACAAAGCGCATACGGCTTCGCTACGGGGTAGCCGAGCGGATGCAAGGCGCTGATCACGCGGAACTCACGATCCACCGCATGGGCGCTAGGGAGCAGTTTTCCCGGCGGTTTACGGCGCATGACGTAGGCTTTGCCGGGCGTAATCAACTTGTAGGTCGGATTGGACTGGCCGCCCTTGAACTGGCGAACGGTAAGTGGCCCCTCGTAGCCCTCCACGCTCTCTGTCATCCACGCCGCAAGGTTGTCCTCGTTGAAGCGATGGCTTTCGGCAACATCCTGAGTGCCTGTGAAGAGTTCCTGTGCATTGCCGCTATGGACCATGGCGCTGCCTCCCGCATTGCGAAGTTTTTTGCGATTAGTAACGTTATCGGTCCATCGGTAAATGGCGAACCCGGGGTCAAGCGGTTTCGCGAAGGGCCTCAATCGCGGAAATGGCTGTCTCCACAAGCCCCTCCGGGACAAAAATGTGATCGTGATGATAAGCTGCGACGGCGTTACACGGAACGCCGGCTCCGGCCAGAGCGGTCGATATGGCAGCTAAAAAGCCGACGGCTTCCAGGGACGAATGGACGGATAGTTCCAACCAGGCAAAGGCGGACCGTTCATCCGGGCCTGCTTCGCGGATCACGGTCCATCCTTCCACTTCGGCGAATGCCATCGCGACGGACGAAAGATCTGGCGCATCCGCTTGTGTTTCAAACACCCATCTTCTGGGGCGATGGGTGACAACGAGACCGACCAAGAGCTTCGCCAGGTCGCGCTCTCCCGCGCTCATCACTTACGTGCTCGCCAGCCGATATCCCGGCGATGTATGCCGCCGGGCCAGTCAATCATGTCGACGCCTTGGTACGCTGTATCCAACGCCGCTTCGAGTGTTGCCCCAATGGATGTGACAGCAAGAACGCGCCCGCCATTTGAGATCAAATCTCCGCTACCGTTCCTGTCTGTCCCGGCCTGAAAGACCTCAACCCCATCAATTGCGCCCGCCGCATCCATATTGCCAATGACCTCGCCCTTCTCATAGGGGCCAGGATAGCCCCGGCTCGCGAGGATCACCGTCGCAGAGGGCCTGAAATTCTCGAGGTCCATAAGCGCCGCGAAGGCCTCGCCATTTCCTGCAAGTCCGCCCGTAGCCGCCGCCAACAGGCCCGGCACAATATCTCCACTCAGCCCGGCCATAAGGACCTGGCATTCGGGATCACCGAAGCGGACATTGAATTCAACGACTTTAGGACCGGCACTGGTGACCATCAGACCAACATACAACACACCCTGATACGGCGTGCCGTCGCTCGCCATACCCTTCAACATCGGTTCGACAATCTCGGTCTTTGCGCGGTGGAGTGATTCCGGGGTCATGACAGGCGCGGGTGCATACGCGCCCATGCCGCCTGTGTTCGGACCCGTGTCACCATCACCAAGGCGCTTGTGATCCTGACAGGCTGGCAAATATACCGCGCCTTCTCCGTCCGTGAGGACGAACAGGCTGGCCTCCTCCCCCTCCAGAAACTCTTCGATCACCAATCGTGATGACGCCTTGCCAAACTTGCCCGCCAGCATGGCACGCGCTTCAGCCTTCGCCTCATCAAGCGACTCGACGATGGCTACACCCTTGCCAGCGGCCAAGCCGTCGGCCTTGAGCACATAGGGCGGCGAGAGCGTTTCGAGAAACGCATCAATGGCGTCCTCATCGCCGCTTTCAAAGTCTTTATACGCCGCGGTTGGAACCTCATGCCGCTGCATCGCTTCTTTCGAGAACGATTTTGAGGTTTCGAGCTGGGCCGCGGCCTGGCTGGGACCAAACACGTCAAACCCGCGCGCTCTCAACACGTCACTTACGCCAATGGCAAGAGGCGCTTCTGGACCGATAACTATCAGGTCCGGCTCGACTTGAAGCACAAGCTTCACAACATCTTCGATGGAGTCAGGCGACACATCAAAGCAGGCGCCTATCTCGTCCATGCCGGGATTTCCCGGCGCGCACATCACCTGATCCACCAGAGGAGACTGGCTGATCTTCCAGGCCAGGGCATGTTCACGCCCGCCGCCGCCAAGTATGAGAATGTTCATGGCGCGCTTGATGCGTCGGACCGGCTCTGCGATCAAGGGGCCGGGGGAAATGACAAGGACGCAATCACAGTGGCATCGGTTCGGGATATGAATGGTCTTTGGTCTGGATGGTACACCTATTCCACACTCAGCGAACCCGTCCCCTTCACCGCCTGGATTGACGATTCTGCGGGGCTACTTACGGGATCGATCCTCGAGCCTAATACATTTTCGGCAATGGATATTGATGATCTTCAAGCCGAACTCGCCGGCACCCGTCTCGGGCAGCAGATCCATTTTTCAAAAACCTATGCCGCTGGCCAGGGCGCACATGAAAAACCCATTATATATGAGGGCCGCGCCGACGAGGACTTCATTACAGTACGCGGCCAATGGAGTTTTGCAGACCCGCGAGACGGGAAAGGCCCATTCGAGCTTTCTCGCTCATCCAAGTCCATCAGCGAGGGAATCCTGCGCGACGTCTTTGCGTTCGCAGACCGCTAGCTTCGCGACGTCGCCTGGTGGCGTGCCAAATGCCACCTTCTCCTCTGACGTCGCCGGACGACGGGATCCGGGCGGGGCCGCTGGCGTGCCCAAAGCCGCACCAGCACCTCAACGCGGCGCCAAAAGCGAACCCGCTCAAGCAGGGGATTCACCCAATTTGTGATGGTGCAGTAATTGATATTCTTCAAATCGCGATGATGCGCAGCGTGATGTGCATGTGACTGGATAATGCCCACACGCTGGAGCCAAGTGAGAACGGGACCGTTTTCCCTTGGTGAAGCATGGGCCGCGGCGTGAATCTCATTTGAAATTGCGGCGGCGATGCAAAGGGTAATGGTGAACGGGTTCAAGATGCCGAGAGCGAGGAAAACGACAAACCCCAATCCACCAATCACGAACACGCGCCAACTGCGCGCCCAAACGGGCTTGCCCAGGAATCCGCGCGGCTTTCGATGATGACGAATCGTATCGCGAATGGCACCGCCGAATACAGGCCACTTTGGAGAGCCGTAGCGGTCTTCGGACCAGTGAATGACCCCGCTTAAAAAGTCTGCAACCAACCAACCCGCGACGACTTGCGAAATACCGATTGTGAAAGCGCTCGCCCAAGGCGCGATTGCGTCGAACAAAATTCCCTCCCTCACCACTTCGGTTAATTTAAATACGCCGCGACTCCCCATCAAGTAGGGGTGCTTATTATGTTCAATTTCAAGCTGTGCGCACCGGCAGCTCGGCAAGTTCACCCTTCTTGGGATCTGGTATGAGCTGCGCAGGAACAGGATCTCCGCCTCGAGCTTCGGCCACCAATTGTGCCGTTTGAGATTCGACCCGGTCCGTTAGCTGCTCCAGAAAAGCGGCCTTGTCCTCACCCGCGCTCAAAGGCTCCAGAAACTCAATGACCGCAGTACCCGGGCGCTTTTTGTGGTCTTCCTGAGCCCAGAAGACGCCGAGATTGGTGGCCACGGGTATGACCGGCACATCCATGGCGCGGGCCATATGCCAAACACCTGCCTTATATCGGAAATGGCTATCGACGGGCGCAAGATGCCCTTCTGGATAGATCAGAACGCGCCGCCCTTCTGCCTTGGCCAGGGCCATGCCTTCTGCAAGCGAGGCTGCCTTTCGCTCACCACCTCCACAAGTGTCGATTACGATCGCGCCGAGCTTGCGGAGAATCCCGCCAACGAGCGGGAGCTTTTCGAGATGGTCTCCAGTGACGAATGCGAGGTTCTTTACTTCGGGATAAATCAGGAAGCCGTCGCCCCAACTCTGATGTTTCGCAGCGATGATAAACGCCCCGTCCGGCAAATGCTCACGGCCGCGCACATCCTTTCGTATCCCGGCAAAGAGGGCGAGCGCCCCATTCATTGCGCGCGTATAGCTCCTGATAACGGACGTGACCGCGCCGCGGCCCGGCAACGCTAAAAACGGCAGCGAAATCAAGACATACAGGATCGATAACAGCCAGTAGCTGGCTGCAAACAGAAACGACCTCATGGCGAAACCTATTTCTGCTTCAAGATTGCAGTGATCGCTCGCGTGAAAGCGTCAATGTGCTGGCTCATAGGTCCAGGAAGCCGATTGTAGGCCTTGTTCTGGCCTGACTGCATCATGACGCCCAGGCTCATAGCCGCAAGAACTGCAGGATCACCTTCGGGAATTTCGCCCGACTCGATCAATCCACGTATCAATTGTTCGGTGATCGACACCGGATCATCATCCCTGCGCACATCGTGGGGCAAGAATTTGTTGAGCGACAAGAGGTGGAATGAGAAGAGCAGCCAGTCTTCGTCGGCCAGTTCGCAATAGGCCGTTACGACGCGGCGGACGCGATCTTCAAATGTATCGCCCGCTTGCCACCCCTCGAGCATGATACGGCCCAAACGGTTGTGGGTTTCCATGAATAGCGAGAGCGCCAATTCATCCTTGCCGGGATAGTGGCGGTAGAGTGCGCCTTCCGAAACGCCGGCCTCCTCAGCAATCTCTCGGGTCGTGGCACCTTCGACGCTTTTGGACACAAACAGCTTCAGCGCTGCACGCTCGATCTTCGGACGGGCATTCCTCGCACGCGGGCGGCGGGATGGGTCAGGTTGAGCGGACATCATGCACCTTTCTCGCTCAAGTTGTTCAAGAGCGCAACAGTCTCGTTAAAGTGAGTATATGATCACTACGAGGAATATTCAACCATGAACTGCATGAATTGAGCGGTCAGACGCAAGCGGCTTAGGGAACAAGGCGAGCTGGGGAGCAAGAAAACCCCAATCAGCAGAATGTGTTCTACCTGAACGGCGGTGCTTAAAGCGCAGGCTGGATAGGCCCGTCGGCGCGTCCTGAAACGAATTGATCGACATATTCGTTCCCTGGAGAATCGATCGCGCTCGCCGGACCTCTCCAGATAATTTTGCCCTCAAACAGGAAGGCGATCTCGTCTGCAATCTTTCGAGCAGACGCCATGTCATGGGTGATTGATACGGCAGCGGCGCCAAGAGCTTTCACCTGTTCGATAATCAGGTCATTGATCGCGTCTGCCGTGATCGGATCGAGGCCAGTGGTTGGCTCATCAAAAAAGATCAGGTCCGGTTCGGAGATAATCGCCCGCGCCAACCCGACACGCTTTTGCATGCCGCCGGAGATCTCAGCGGGCCGCAAATCGGCGGCGCTCGCTCCCAACCGCACTTTCTTCAGCGCGGCGATGGCGCGTTCTTTTGCTTCGCGCCGCCCTACTCCATCTGCATGGATCAAGCGGAAAGCAACGTTCTCCCAGACGGTGAGCGAATCGAACAGTGCCGCCGATTGAAACAACATGCCAATACGCGCGCGCATCGCCTCGCGCTCTCGGCCTGTCTCGTGGGTGACGTCCTTGCCATCGAAGATCACCTGCCCTGCATCCGGGCTCATCAACCCAAGTGCGTTCTTGAGCATGACTGACTTGCCGGACCCCGACCCACCAAGCACCACGAGCGATTTTCCAGGTGCTACATCAAGGTCGACGCCTTTGAGGACATGGTTTGGTCCGAAAGACTTCTGTACGTCGACAAGCTCCAAAAGGGCGCCACTCATAGCCCAATCCCCTCAAACAGGGTCGACATGACATAGTTCAGCGCGAGCACCAGAACAGCCGCAGCAACCATGGACAATGTCGCCGCTCGGCCGACACCGGTGGCGCCAGCCTTTGAACTGTCGCCAAAATAACACCCCATGATTGCGATCACGCCGCCAAAAACAACTGCCTTGATCAGGCCGGCCGTAACGTCTTCGATGGTGAGGAAATCGATCGTGTTGCGTAGGTATGTGGTGGAGTCGAACCCAAGCCCCTGCACAGAAACGAGCCACCCGCCCATCACGCCAATAATGTCGGCGATCAAGACGAGGATCGGCAAAGTGATAATCGCCGCGATGAAACGAGGCGCATAAAGATAGCGTTTGGGGTCAGCCGAAAGAGTTGTCAGCGCGTCTATTTGTTCGGTTACGCGCATAGCGCCGATTTCGGCGGCAATACCTGCCGAAACGCGCCCAGCAAGCATCAGTCCAGTGATCACCGCGCCAAGTTCGCGCGTAATGCCCAACACGACAATGTTGGGAACGAACTGTTCTGCCCCATAGCGCGACCCACCCGTGTAAATGTTCAGCGCAAGCGCAGCACCTATGAAAACGGCTGACAGTCCAACCACCGGGAGAGAGTAAAAGCCGATCCGGATGATCTGCCGCCATATTTCAGCACCATACCAGCGCGGCGTGACAGCCGCTGCCTTCACGCTTGCAGCAAACAGAGCCACCCGGCCCAGTTCCCGGCACATGGCCAGAACGCCTGCCCCGATCACCTGGAACGGATTTGGAAAAGTGCTGTCAGTTTTCGTAGATGCGTTCGACACGTGGCCCCAATCCTGTGGTCAATTCATAGCCCAGAGTACTGGCCGCTGCGGCTTGTTCTTCCAAGTCGGCCTGCGCGCCGAGCAATTCAACCCATGCGCCGGGTTTGGCAAGGGGGCCAACTGCACTGACGTCGAAAGTAATCAAGTCCATCGAGACTCGTCCAATGATCGGACAGCGCACTCCGCCAATATATCCAAAGCCCGAGTTGCTTGCCGCCCGCAGGACCCCATCGCCATACCCAATTGCCACGGTCGCCACGTCCGTGGGGCGTTTGGCGCGATATGTGGCTCCATATCCAACCGGCTCACCGGTATTGATCCGGCTGACCTGGAGAATGGGAGCCTCCAACGTCATGCCAGGCAACAAGTCCCTCGGACGCTGAACTGAGTTTCCCCCGCCGTAAAGCGCGATGCCAGGCCGGGTCAGTCCCTGCCGAAACTCCGGCCCCAACCATTGGCCCGCGGAATTCGAAAGCGAGAGCGGCACATCCGGAAACGCTTTCAATGCAGGCGAGAGCGACTCAAGCTGCGCCGTTGTCATTGGACTGGACGGATCATCTGCGCAGGCGAAGTGTGTCATGAGAAGGCTTGGCTTTTTGCCATTTAGCTGTTCCGCAGCCGCACCCACATCACGAGGCCGAACCCCAAGGCGGTTCATTCCCGTATCAACGTGCAAGGCGAACGGTGTGCCCCAATCGAGTTGGCGCCACTCGGCTATCTCGGCCGTGCTGTTGAGGACAGGCCTGAGCGTGCATGAAATCGCATCTCCACGGTCCAAAGCCGCCAATCCATTGAAAACGTATATCTCTGCGTCGGGGCCAACGGCCTCGCGAACACGGACACCTTCAAAGCCATAGGCCACGAAAAACGTGCGACATCCGGCATCAGCAAGTGCTTTCGACACGGGCCCGATGCCATGGCCATAGGCATCCGCCTTGACGACGGCCCCTGCCCCGCCTTCGCCGGACAAAGCATCCATACGGCGCCAGTTCGCAGCAATGTTCGACAAGTGGATCCTGGCTCTGGGACGCAAGCTCATGGCCCTTCTCTGGCGCGCCATCATGGCAAAACTCTGGCCGAGCTAGTCCCATTCCCCACGTCTGTCACTTGTCAGCACGAGAAAGGCCCATCACATTCCCCCCATGACACAAACAGCCCTCCCCTTCGACGTGGCCCGCGCGGCCGATATCCTCGCCGATGCAGCCACTGGTGCAGATGACGGTGACCTCTTTATCGAGCGGACCCGCTCTGAGAGCTTTGTCTTCGATGATGGACGGCTGAAGTCCGCAGCATATGACACCGCCCAGGGCTTTGGTCTGCGCGTTGTGGCAGGAGAGGCCACCGGCAACGCCCACGCTTCGGAATTAACTGAGGCAGCAATCAAACGCGCCGCTGAAACCGCAGCCAGCGCCAAACGGGGATATTCTGGAACGCTGAGCAATGGACCCACACCTGCCAACCGGCGCCTTTATGCCCAGATCGACCCGACTGAAACGCCGGACTTTGGCGCTAAAACAACGCTTCTGGCGGAGATCGATGCCTGGGCACGGGCAAAAGACCCCCGCGTCGTTCAGGTTTCAGTCTCGCTGGCAGGCTCAACCCGTGCCATCGACATTATTCGCCCAGGCGGTGAGGCGATGCACGAGATTAGGCCTTTGGTTCGCCTGAATGTGTCTGTGACCCTGGAAAAAGATGGCAGGCGGGAAAGCGCAAGCGCGGGTGCAGGTGGACGCGCGGCCTATGATGAGTGGATTGCGCCAGATCGCTGGAAGGGCCTTGTTGAGCGCGCCCTTGCAAAGGCATCCACCAATCTGGACTCCGTTCCCGCCCCTGCAGGTGAAATGGAAGTCGTGCTTGGCCCGGGTTGGCCCGCTGTCCTGCTCCACGAAGCCGTCGGCCATGGCCTGGAAGGTGACTTCAATCGCAAAGGCACGAGCGTCTACAGCGGGCGAATCGGCGAGCAGGTGGCGGCAAAAGGCGTGACAGTCGTCGATGACGGCACGATTGAAGACCGCCGCGGCTCACTCTCATTCGACGATGAAGGCACCCCAACCCAACGCAATGTTCTTATCGAAGACGGTATCCTGAAGGGATACATGCAGGATCGCCAGAACGCGCGGCTCATGGGCGTCGCGCCCACGGGCAATGGCCGCCGGGAGAGCTATGATGCGGGCATCATGCCCCGCATGACGAACACCATCATGGAGGCGGGCGATCACGATCCCGACGAGATGGTCAAGTCGATCAAGAAGGGCATCTGGGCGGTCGACTTTGGCGGGGGGCAGGTCGACATCACCTCCGGCAATTTTGTATTCCAATGTACCGAGGCGTACCTGGTCGAAGACGGAAAGGTCATCGCGCCAGTGAAGAACGCGACGCTGATCGGCCACGGCCCCACCGCGCTCTCCAAGGTGGAGATGATCGGCAACGACTTCGCCATGGATGACGGTGTCGGCACGTGCGGAAAAGCTGGCCAGACCGTCCCCGTCGGCGTCGGCCAGCCGACCCTGAAAGTGACCGGCCTCACCGTGGGCGGGGCGGGATAGTCGCTGCTACTGCCCCGGCTTTAACTCAGCGTCATCCAGTGTGCCAGCCGGCTCCACATGGGCCTCGTCGGACCTCGCTTGCTCCACATGCTTGGTGAGGTTCCGCAGGATCGGGCTGAGCACCAAAAGCAACACGCCGAGCGCCACGGCCGACGCGCCGAGCTGGAAATAGACAGCGTTGTAGGCGGCAAGGCTCTCTTCCGTGGGCGCGCCTTCGGGCACCTGGGTGCGCTTGGCGATTTCCGCGGCGATGACATTGGCGAGCGTCACGGCCAGGAACCAGTAGCCCATCATGAAGCCAACGATCTGTTTGGCCGACATCTTGGTCACCGCTGACAGACCCACTGGCGAGAGGAACACCTCACCTGTGGTGTGCAAAAGGTACATGAGCAGAATGAAGATGATCGAGATCCGCAGGGCGCCTTCCGCGTCCGGGGTCGCGGTGGCGATACCATAGTTGAGGACGAAGAACCCCGCCCCGATCTGAAGCATGGCGAGGCCGAACTTGACGAAGCTGTTCGGCTCCCAGCCACGCCGGCTGAGCCAGGTCCACAGCGCGGCCACGATCGGCGCGAATACAATGATGTAATACGGGTTGGCCGATTGTAGCCAGGTGGCAGGGATGGCCATGTCGCCCACCTGATTGGTCACATGGGCCCCGGCAAACAGATTCAGCGAGGTCGGCCCCTGGTCGAAAAGGGTCCAGAACAGGACCGAGCTGATCGACAGAATCAGGAGGCCAAACATCGGATTTCGCGCCTCCGCATCCAGCCGCGCAAACATGTAAATGAGGATACCTGCCGTCGCAATGAAGAAGACCGGATACATGGCCGAGGTGGTGAAGGACGCAAACTGGAGCAGCACGAAGGACACACCCACAAAGGCGATGCCGGACAGGTAGACCAGCCACTCACGGTTCAGCCCGGCCAGCACCGGTGTCTTCAAATCCACATCGGCTGGCGGGTCGGCGCGGCCTTCAAGCCAACCCTGGCCAAGAATGAAGACAACCAGACCAGCCAGCATGCCGATGGCCGCCAGGCCAAACCCGAGCGACCAGCCATAGTGGAACGCGGCCCAGCCACAGGCGATCCCGGCGGCCAGCGCGCCAAGATTGATGCCCATATAGTAGAGCGTGAATCCACTATCGCGACGCGGATCACCTTCGTCGTAGAGAGCCCCGACACAGGTGGAGATATTGGGCTTCAGAAACGCCACACCTGCCACAATGAAGGCCAGCGCCAGGAAGAGAATGAGCTCATAGAGCGGAGTGCGCTCGCGAATGATTTCTCCCGTGAGGGTCTGCTCCGCGCCGCTCGCATCGACATAGCTGACGGCCCGGATGGTCGAGCCTTCCTCGGGCTGGACAAAACCCGTCACTTCAAAGGCAGCACCGTTGATCAGGATCTCGCGTTCATTTCGCTCTTCGCTGTACGTCGGGCGTTCCAGGCTGTAGCTCGTGCCGTCCACGTCCAGGCGTTCGCTGGCCGCAGGGCCGTGGAAGCCCATCAAGCCGTGGCCGATCACGAGGAGAATGGCACCGAATGTCACCGCCTTGCGGAAGCCGATATATTTGTCGGCCAGCCACCCGCCGAGTAGCGGCCCCAGATAGACCAGCGCCACATAGGCGCCGTAGAGCGTGAGGGAAAAGCTGTTCTCGAATAGGAAGTGCCAAGTGAGGTAGAAAATCAGAAGCGCGCGCATGCCGTAATAGGAAAAGCGCTCCCACATCTCAGCGAAAAACAGGATGTACAGCCCTCGAGGATGAGTGCGCATCTGGACCATCGCGAACAGGAAGATGACGACGACCAGCGCCATGGCGCCGAACAGGACGAATTGCATTGTGGGGCCTCCCCAAGAGACAGAGTGACGGCGCCCGCTCAAGCGCCATATTTCTGTCACTTGATCACGCGTCCCCGCATCGCTCAAGGCTACAGTTTTCAATTGACTGAGATCGGGCGCAAACCTGTTGCGCTAATACGCCATCTCTTCGAACACCGGTTCGATGTTTCCGCCCCAGGCGCCTTTGTAGCGCTCAAGCAAGTGTTCTGCAGGCGTCTGGCCGGTGGCGACGATCTGATCGAGTTCAGACAGGAACCCGGTCTCATCATCGCCGCTGGTGGAGAGCATGCCCCGGGCCCGCAACCCTGCGCGGGCAATGGCCAGCACATCGCGCCCGAGGGCCTGAAAGTCGCGTCCGTCTGGCGTTGGGGTCTTGAGACCAAGTGTGCCGGCCGATTGGCGCATGGCTTCACGCTGCTGCGCAGTCCAAGGTTTCACCAGATCCCAAGCGGCATCCAACGCGCTATCGTCATACAGAATACCGGTCCAAAAAGCCGAAAAGGCACAAAGGCGACTCCAGGGTCCGGAATCCGAGCCCCTCATCTCCAGAAAACGCTTCAGGCGCACTTCCGGGAAAATGGTGGAAAGATGATCTGCCCAGTCATCTATCGCTGGCTTATCCCCCGGCACGACATCCAATTTACCGGCCATGAAGTCACGGAAAGATTTGCCTGTCGCATCCAGATACGTCCCACGGCGCCGAACGAAATACATCGGCACATCAAGCGCATAGTCGACATACTGCTCGAAGCCGAAACCCTCATCGAATGCAAAAGGCAACATGCCGGTGCGGTCGGGGTCCGTATCGGTCCAGATGTGTGAGCGATAGGACAGATAGCCGTTCGGGCGTCCATCCATGAAAGGCGAATTGGCAAACAACGCCGTCCCGAGAGGCTGCAGCGCCAGCGAGACCCGAAGCTTCTTGACCATGTCCGCTTCGCTCGAAAAATCGAGATTGGTCTGCACGGTGCAGCTTCTGAACATCATCTGATGCCCGAGACGGCCCACTTTTGGCATGTAGTCCCGCATGATCTTGTAGCGCCCCTTGGGCATCATGGGAGTTTCCTCAAGGCTCCAGATCGGGCTCGTGCCCACGCCCAGAAACCCGATGCCGAGGGGATCTGCGACTTCGCGCACCTCGCGCAAATGCTCGCCGACTTCATTGCAGGTCTGGTGAATATGCTCCAACGGCGCGCCGGACAATTCAAACTGTCCACCGGGCTCCAGGCTGACGCTCGCGCCATTGCGCTTCAGGCCAATCAGCCAGTCACCCTCATAAAGGCCTTCCCACCCGAACCGGTCTCGTAAGCCTTCCAGAACGGCGCGAACTCCAGCGTCACCATCATAATGGAGCGGGCGCAAACCCTCTTTTACGAACCCGAATTTTTCGTGCTCGGTACCGATCCGCCAATCGGTTTTGGGTTTGCACCCCGCTGCAATCCACTCCACCAATTCAGCTTTGGACCCGATGCGCGGGGCATCTTCAGCGATGTCCTGGGTGGGGGTTGTCATGGTCGTGGGCCTCCAGCCGACATCGGGTCTGCCGGGCACATAGGATTACTCGCCCCAATCGCCAAGCACTGCTTCCCAAAGTGCCAGGGCGGCAATGGCCGCTGTCTCCGCGCGCAGGATGCGCGGTCCCAGGGAAACCGGCACAACCTGCTCTCGGCTCCGCAGCATGTCCCGCTCCGCAGGCGAAAAACCGCCTTCCGGCCCAATCAACAGCGCACCCGATTTCACATCACACGCCCTGAGAGCTTCCAGCATAGGCTTCGCACGCCCTGAATCGCCCCCCCAAGGCTGGCTCTCATCGTCGCCGGCTTCATCACAGAAATAGACGGGGCGGTCGGGTGCCAGAGCGTCCAATGCGTGCGCCAGCGGCTGAGCGTCCTGCACCACCGGCACATCCAGCCGTTCCGTCTGTTCTGCCGCCTCAAGGGCGATTTTCTGCAAACGATCCGCCCGCACGCGCGACGCCTGGGTCCGCTCGGTCATCACAGGCTGGATAAGACATGCGCCAAGTTCCGTGGCCTTCTCGACGACGAAATCTGTTCGGGTTTTCTTAAGCGGCGCAAACAACAAAACTAGGTCCGGCGTCGCCGATTGGCTTTTGAGCTCGCCCGTTGCTTTCAACAAAACAGATCGCCCCTCGACCGTGTCGATGACGGCATCCCACTCACCGTCGCGGCCATTGAAAATCCGGACGTGGTCACCCTGCCCCAACCGCATGACACGCGTGAGATACTTCGCCTGGGCGTCGTCGAGCGCGGCATAGCCGTTCAAAACAAGGTCGGACTCGACGAAGAGGCGCGGAATACTGCTCATATGTTTTCCATAGCTGCCTGATGGCCTCTCGCAAAGCCAGACGCGTTTTGAAGGAGAGCGTGGGCGAGAGGACTATAAGAGATACAAGGCTGTGATGACGTATCGCGCGGACTCATCTATACGCCCGGCATGGCTGATGACTCACAATCCGAAACGACGCCGCCGGACCCAACGCTCGAATCGCCAGGGGCCCAATTTGCGCCTGCCGACAGTGCATTTCCGGAATGGCTTGCCGGACTTCCTGCATGGGCGCGTCCCTACGCAGCACTTTCACGTTTTGACCGGCCGATTGGCATTTGGCTCCTGGCGCTCCCCTGCTGGATAGGGCTGGTCTTTACGGCGATAAGTTCCGGCTTCACGCCCATGATCATTATCTGGGCCTGGCTCTTTTTCATTGGTGCCATCCCCATGCGGGGCGCAGGCTGCACCTGGAACGATATTCAGGACCGCGACCTTGATGCGAAGGTCGCCCGAACGGCAGGTCGGCCAATCCCAAGCGGTCAGGTGAGCGTGCAGAACGCCTATATCTGGTTCGCAGTTCAGCTTTTGGCCGGATTCTTCGTCTGGATCTTCCTGCCGCTGGACGCGAAGATTATCGCGTTACTCGCTATGCCACTCGTGATTGCCTATCCGTATATGAAGCGGATCACCTGGTGGCCCCAGGCCTTTCTCGGCGTCGTGTTCAATGTGGGTGTGCTGATCGCAGCCGCGACACTGGATCAGGTCCGGTTCGAGACAGTCTTGCTTTGGCTTGGGCTGGTGTGCTGGACGATTGCCTACGACACGATCTATGCGACCCAGGATATCGAGGACGACGCCCTGATTGGCATTCGGTCCACCGCGCGCCTTTTTGGAGACCAATCCACTCTTGGCGCATTTGCGTTTCACCTGGCCGCCGGTGGCTTCATCGCCTTGGCCGTCCTAATCGTGGGCGCAGAGCAAATGGGCGCAATCGCTGTGATCGCATTCATCGCCCATGGCGCTTGGCAAGCTTTCCGGCAGAGAGACAAACGCCCGACAACAGCGCTCGCTGTGTTCAAGTCCAACATCTGGGCTGGTGTTATTCTGGTTGCGGGCTTCTCAATTGCCATGATTTTGTGACGCCGCGTCATGTTTGAAGGCGCGCGTCGCTGGGTGTAGTCTTCTGGTATGGCACGCGCTCTTCGCATCCGCCCTCTGGATCTCTTCACTGCGGAAGAGTGGAACCGGGTCTCGCGCCGGTCCGATCTGATTGGACTGGGGATGGTCGCCCATTGTTGGGGCATAATTGCCTTGGCCATGGGGCTGGCGATCTGGCAGCCTTGGCTTATCCCCCTCGCAATTCCGGTGATCGGTGCGCGCCAGTTAGGTCTGGCCATCTTGATGCATGAGGGCGCGCATGGCGGTCTTTCGCGCAATACCAAGCTCAATGATCTGGTCGGACAATGGCTTTGCGCCGCGCCCGTCGGCGCACATCTCAAAGCCTACCGTGACTACCACCTAACACATCACAAATTTGCCCAGCAGCCGGAAGACCCGGACCTGATACTGTCAGCGCCCTTTCCAATTACGCGAGCATCTTTGCGCCGGAAAATTATCCGGGACCTGACCGGACAGACGTTCTTCAAGCAACGCGTCAACCAATTCGCGAATGCCCTGGGCTACGGGATCCGCCCAGGGAAAGGTGCAGAAAACCGGGTGCAAAGCGCACGAGAAGCCGTTGTTCCGTTTCTGGTGACCAATGCAGCCCTGCTGGCGGGTCTCGCCCTTGCGGGACACTGGTGGGCGTATTTCGTTCTCTGGTTACTCCCGATGGCAACCTGGAACCAAATGATCACGCGGCTTCGAAACATCGCAGAGCACGCCGTTGTTCCGGACAATGAAGACCCGATGCGACACGCGCGCACGACATATGCCAACTGGTGGGAACGTCTGATCATCGCACCTTACTGGGTGAACTATCACTGCGAGCATCACATGTTCATGCATTTGCCATGCTACCGTCTCGCAGAAGCCCATGCGCTGCTGATTGAAAAGGGATTTGGCGACCAGATGGAAATCCAACCCAACTACGCGACGATCCTGAGTGCCGCATCTGCCAAACCGGCATCAGCCATGGCGGCGGGGTGATCGACGCCAATATGTCCGCCCTCAACGTTCTTGGCACAGACCTGAAAACCTGCGGCACGCGCCCGATGACAGGGTTTTTCCGGGATGGATGTTGTAAGACGGGGCCCCAAGATGTCGGTTCACATGTGGTGTGTGCCGCCGTCACGGACGCCTTTCTCGCCTACTCCAAATCCTTGGGGAACGACTTGATCACGGCGCGCCCCGAATGGGGGTTTCCGGGTCTCAAGCAGGGAGACCGCTGGTGCCTTTGCGCGTCCCGTTGGGCGCAAGCTCTCGATGCCGGAACAGCACCGCCGGTGATACTTGAAGCAACCCACGAAAAAGCTCTTTCTGCCGTTTCCCTGGAAGACCTCAAAGCTCACGCACATCATGACTAACCCCAACCCGCAAATCTAGGAGCGCCCATGTCCATCACCATCGAAATGGTTTCCGACCTGGCGTGTCCCTGGTGTTGGCTGGGGCTGCGTCGCCTTTTGGCCGCGCGTGAGATGGAACCGAGTATCGAGGTGCAGATCCTCTTTCGCGCCTACGAACTGGATCCTACGATTCCCCCTGAAGGGGTCGATTACAAAGCCTATATGAAAGCCCGAATGGGCGGCACAGGTGATGCCGAAGACGATGGCCGGTCGAGCCGCTTCAAGGCAATGCGCGAGGCTCTGGAGCAGTACGGCCGCGACGAAGACATCCCGTTCGACTTCGCTGGCATGGCATGGCGCCCCAACACGCTAAATGCACACCGGCTGGTGCACTGGGCGCAGGGCCAAGCGAAAGGCGCTGAAGCCAAAGAGGCGCTCTTCAAGGCCTACTTCTCAGACCACAAGGACATTGGAGACACAGGTGTCCTGACAGACATCTCTGAGGAAATCGGTCTGGACCGGGACATTGTTGCGAAACTGCTGGCAAGCGATGCAGACGTGAACACAGTGCGGCAAGAGGAGGCGCTGTTTCAGCAAATGGGCGTGCGCGGGGTACCCACATATATCGGCAATCGCTCAATCGCTGTTCAAGGCGCGGAAAGCGCGGAGAAGCTCGCCAGATTCATGAAAACCCTTGCAGCACAGACGCCCGTTGAACGGCCACTTGCAGCAGGTTAGCTCAATTGGAGCTGGGCCAGACGCGCATAAGCGCCCCCCTGGGCCATGAGCATATCGTGGGTCCCGGTTTCGGTGGCCTGTCCGTCTTCGATCACCACGATCCGGTCTGCCTGACGCACCGTCGACAGCCTGTGCGCAATGACAATCACGGTGCGCCCTTCTGAGAACTCGCCCAAAGCGGCCTGCACTCTGGATTCGCTTTCTGCATCCAGCGCGCTGGTCGCCTCGTCGAGCAGTAGAATGGGGGCGTCCCTGAGAAACGCCCTCGCCAACGCTATTCGCTGGCGTTGGCCGCCCGAAAGATTTCGCCCGCCCTCTCCAACGGGCGAGCCGTAGCCATCGGGCAGGTCTGCAATGAACTCATGCGCATTCGCGGCGCGCGCTGCTGCTTCGATTTCATCATCATGCGCCCCGAAACGGCCAAGTGCTATATTTGCGCGTACCGTATCATCAAACAACACGGCGTCCTGCGAAACCAGCGCAATGCTGGCTCTCAATTCTGCCGGATCGAGGGTGCGCACATCATGCCCGTCTACGCTTGCGCTGCCGGAACTCGCATCATAGAGGCGTAGAAGCAAGTTGAAGACCGTTGACTTGCCCGCACCACTTGGCCCCACCAGCGCAACGGTTTCGCCCGGCGCCGCGATAAAGCTCAAACCCGATAGTGCCGACGTTCCATCGGGATAGGCGAAGTGAACATCTTCGAAAGCGACCAGTCCCGCAGGTACTTGCAATGCAACAGGATTGTCAGGTCGCTGTACTGTGTTTGTAACCTCAGTGATTTCCAGCACCCTGTCGGCCGCTGCGCCGCCTTCCTGGGCCACAGCGTTGATCGACCCGAGTGCGCGCACTTCCGGTGCGGCCACACCGATCAGGCCGATAACAGCAAGCAGGTCACCAAGCGTATTTGTGCCGTCTGCTATCCGCCATGAGACAAAGCCCAACAATGCCGCTATCGCCATCCCTCCCACGACTTCGAGCACGGGGTCGACCCCCGCCCTCTGACTGAGCACTTTCAAGAACAGTCTTGAGCGCTCCGCAAAGCCGGCACGGGCTTTTTCTTTCTGGTAGGACTCCAGACCATAGGCCTTAACGATGCGCGCTGATTGCAGCCCCTCGGACAAAAGAGCGGTGACTTCGCCAATCTGCTTTTGTGCCTTTTTTGAACGCGCCCGAATTGAGTTGCCAAGCGCGATCACAGGCCCCAGCGCAAGCGGATAGACGACGACAATGATCACGGCGAGTTGCCAGTCGATGACGAACAAGGCCACCAGCACGCCGATCACCGTGGCCAGGCTCTTGGTAAAATTGTTGGCGAACCGCAGGGCCGCATCGCGAATGGCATTCACATCATTAATAAAGCGGGAAACGAAACTGCCGGACGTATCCGATGCGATGCGGGCAAAGTCGCCGTCGGTGAGGGCATCGAACTGAACAGACTGGATTGAAACCAACCCGCGCTGGACGCCCG
Organism: Pseudomonadota bacterium; assembly: GCA_038526245.1. Taxonomy (GTDB): domain Bacteria; phylum Pseudomonadota; class Alphaproteobacteria; order Caulobacterales; family Hyphomonadaceae; genus UBA5336. Next base: position 39,684 of record JBCBGZ010000005.1, on the reverse strand, counting down.
TATTGTTGAGCAATGTCATCGCGTACATCGACGCCGACCTCAAAGCTGTCAGGAGGACGATGCCGATGATGCCGAGCCAAATCCATCCTGTAGATGAGGTCAGACCAAATCTTTCGAGGATGCTCGCAACTGAAGCGCAAGAGTCTGCGCCCGCGCCCTCGATCTGGCATTGCAGTGAATTGCCGACATAGGACAGCATCCCCGCATAGCCCACACCGCTTGCCGCCGTCAGCAAGGCGAAAACCGTTCCAGCGATGAACCAGTTGCGATGGGGCCAGAAGTGTAAACGAAACAGCCGGGTCAGCGCACCACGCTGCCTCGGGCTCGTCTCAGGGGTCTCAGACGTCGTGCTGATTGCCCGTCTCCGGATCTAGCAGCTTGTGGGCATGCAAAATGAAGTAGCGCATTTCCGCATTGTCTACGGTGCGTTGGGCAGCAGACTTCCAAGCATCGTAAGCGGCCGCATAGTTTGGAAAGGCGCCAACAAAATCGATCTTGGCCAGATCTTCAAATTCAACGTCCGTCACGTCTTTGAGCTCTCCACCAAGCACGAGGTGAAGCAATTGTTTGGTGGGCTTTGCAGTGTCTGACATGGGAGAAAGTCCGGTCTTTATGTGAGTGTCCAAGGGAGTCGCGGAATCAACCGACGATTTCAGCGAAACCCTTTCCGTGCGCCGCCTTAACAAAGGATGCAATTGCTTTCCAGCCGCGATGAGACTTCGCTGCGCCGGTTCACTGCGATTGAAAGCAAAGGCTTCGCCCAAATGGGTCGTGGCGATGCCGCCAGCCTCCTCAACCAGCACAGCCCCCGGCGCGATATCCCAATCGGACTTGCGCCAGAGCGTCAGGGTCGCGTCCCATTCTCCACTGGCGACCAAAGCGAGACGCAACAGGGTTGCGTTCGGCTTGGGGTCCGCGAGCGTCATCTCAGGCCAGGGTTCGCGCCAGTCCTTATGCCGGATCACTTCCTGCGTCGAAATCATCCGGCACCCACCTTCCCCAGCGCACGAACTGGCGAAGATTGGCCGGCCGTTTCGAAAGGCACCGCCGCCTCTTCGAGCTTCGTAGAGATGATCGAAGTCAGGTGCGTAAATCACTCCTGCCAGCGGAACGCCCGCTTCCACGACTGCCAACCCGATGCACCAGTGGGGGTCACCATCGCGAACATAAGCGCGTGTCCCATCAATCGGATCTACGACCCAGATTCGCGGCTGGCTGCGGTTGCTATGGTCGTCGACGGTCTCTTCCGACAACCACCCATAGTTGGGTCGTGCAGCGCCAAGGCGCCGTGCAATCAGGGTATTCACCGCAAGGTCGGCCTGGGTCACTGGGTGTCCGGGGGACTTGTCCCAAACGCTTTTTGACGCCGTCGGCCTTAATTCTCGTGCGAGATGACCCGCTTCCCGGGCCACCGAACGCAGCGTCGCCATATCCTCGGCGATACCTTCATCAATCACCGGCAATGGACATATCTTCTATCAATACGCTCGGCGCGTCTCGCGATCCACGAATCTCAAGATCTGAAGCCGGCACGAGCCTGCGGAACATTGATGGCAAATCGTCCGCAATTGTGACCTCAGACACCGGGTAAGCGATATCGCCATCCTCAAACCAGAAACCGGATACGCCCACGGAATAGTCACCCGTATTGGGATTGATGGACGGGCCAAACATATCCGTCACGAGCAGCCCCTTCTGGATCCGGCGCATGAGCGCCTCCGGTGTCTCTTCGCCCGGTTGTAGAACGAGGTTTGAGGTCGTCACACCCGGCGGGTCTCCAAACCCCATTGAGGCATAGCCGTTCGGCGCCAAGCCCAGCTGTCGTGCAGAAGGCCCATTGAGCAGCCATTCTGTAAGAACGCCATCTTCGATGATGGCCCGCTCCCGAACCGGACGCCCCTCACCGTCATGGGTCCGCGATCCCATGCCGCGCAAACGATACGGCTCGTCGGTTATGTTCATTCCCTTAGCGAAAACCTGCTCACCTAAACTGTCCTTCAGGAAGGATACCCCCCGCGCGATTGAAGGACCAGCGATCGCCCCGATCAGAGTGCCGAGGAGGCTCGAGGAAAGCCGTCGGTCGTAGATGACAGCCGCTTTTTGGGTGGCCACTTTCTGGGGAGACAAACGTGCGACGGTGCGTTCCCCGGCGACACGACCAATTTCCTCGGGTGATGGCATGTCTTCAAGATAGCGCGCGCTTCGGCTCTCATAATCGCGCTCCATCTTGCCATCAGCTTCTGCAACGGCGGCAAGCCCAAGCCCGGTGCTGGACGACACTTTGTGCGAAGCGAACCCGTTTGTTGCCGCCAGCCAACGGCGCGTACGCGACCATCCATTGCCGCAACTCGCGACCTGTTTGACGCCATCCACTGACAAAGCGGCCGCTTCCGCTTCGAGAGCCGCCTCTTCCAGAGCAGCGTCGTCAACGTCTACATCACCGTCCAGATCAAGCTCACGAAACGCCCCTTCCAATTCTTCAGCAGGGGCAAGTCCACAATGGGGGTCTTCCGGAGCGACTCGCGCCATGGCAACGCACCGCTCTGTCAGAGCTTTCAGACCGTCTGGCGAAAGGTCCGAGCCTGATACGTGGGCCATGCGCTGGCCGAAAAAGCAGCGCAGGGACAGTCCTTGGGACTCGGCACGCTCGATTGTCTCCAGCTTGCTGTCGTGCACGGCAATGCTCACGCCCTCAGAGGTAGCAAGCCTGACATCGGCATCGCTAGCACCGGCCTGGGTGCATGCGGTCAAAACAGTTTGCAGGAGATCTGCGGGGTCGGTTTGAAAATCACTCATGCTTCAAGACTTGGACCAGCCATCGGCCAGGCGCAAGCTCAGGTGACGGCGAGGTAGATCAAACCACCCGCCATACCCAGCAGGCATACCCAAGTGAGTGCCGTCCCGATCTGCCGACCGATGATCACACCGCCGCCGAACCCCCAAGCATGGGCAAGCCGCGCGAACGTAAACGCACCACCAGCGGCATGGAGCGCCCAGAGCGGTGCTCCCAGCAGTGCAAGGGCAATCAAGGCTGCGGCGGCAACCGGTACATACTCTGACGCGTTGGCGTGGACGCGAATAGCCAATGCCAATTCGGGATGACCGCCGTCTCCGATAGACGTCTTCGTTTTGCGCCGCTGCCCCACAACCCGAAAGGCAAGTACGATCAGAATCAGTATGTTCAGGCCAGTATAAAGCCCAGCCGCCTCAAGTGCCGTCATGGTGTCGATCCAAACGCGCCTTTAATTGTCCATACGTGCGTCGGGGAGGCGGTCGTTAATGTCATCACGAATATCCAGAAGCGTAACGATCAGACCGCAGATTAGACTCGCGGCGATCCAGCCGGCGAAAGAAAATACGAGAAAGTCGATGATCTGGGCCAGGGCGCCGGACAGACCCAGCACTTCCCCGCTCCAGGCTCCAGCATTGTAGATACCCAGGCCAATGCCACCCACAATCACAGCCACATAAGCGACATAGACCATGGTCCGGAAGCTGTTGATGATGAAGAACTTCATTGTACTACCTCATTCAGGCTCTTCTGAACTATTCAAGATTAAGTGGAGAGCACTCTAGGGCAGCTTCGAGCATGAAGGCACCTAGTTCGCCTTGTTGTTGTACAGAAAGCTGCTCCAGCGAGTCATCGTTGGACTTGGCGGCCTCAACCATCGCGTCATAGAGCTGAGGCTCCATGTCGGCCTTTGCCTTATCAGCCATGCATTCACTGGTGTTCGCATCGATGCCGGCTTCCTGAAAGGCTGACAACATTGCCTGGCGATCTCCGCCATCACCGCATGCGCACAATCCAAGGATAGCCGCAGCGGCCAATAAACTGCTTCGAAGTGTCATGGACGACCTTCCAAAATCTCCCCGTGCAGCTTCGTTTCCCATGAATTCAATGATGTGACCAGCAGAAAAGACCGCTACTCCCGGCGCAACAGACGATCAATGTTGAGGCGTGACTCAAAGGTCTCAAGAAAGGCGGCCTTTACGTCCAGGCGGTCATAGTCTTCGCGCACCCAATCGAGAAAGGGTTTTGGTGTCTGCGCATTAAACCGGCGATAGGCGTCGAAAAAGAAGTCAAGCATCCCCGTCTTGCCTTGTTTCACATGAAGATATTTCAGTGAGAGCTGCCCGGTAGCCGTATCGAAATCGGCACCTTGCCGAAACAGCATATAAAAGACACTCATGATCCCTGCCCGGTCCGCGCCAGACTTGCAGTGCATCAAAGCAGGATACTTGATGGTCTCGAACAGGTCCTTCGCTCCGAAGATGGCCTCAACGGTTGGCGTGTCTCGCGAGAAGACCTGGAAATCGACAAGGTCAACGCCGTGGGCCGCGCACGCTTCCTTCTCGAGCAGATAGTACCCCCGCGTACTGACGCCTCGCAGGTTAATGATCGTTTTGATGCCCCGTTCCCGGACATGGGCCTCGATGTGTTCCGGAGAGGGCTGATTGGAGCGCCACATCTCCGGCGAGATCTGATGAAGGTTCTGAAACCGGAGGCGCAAGAAGCCATGGTCTCCCCAATTCAGTTCATTGCGTGCGCGCCGGCGCCCCTCAAGTGTCGAAAGGTCGGCGGCCACATGCGGGCGTTTTTTCTTGCGCAGTTTCACCATGGGCGCGGGGTAGTCGCGCAGGCACACGCTGGCAAGCGGAAGCGCTGTCAAAAAGGCCTGGCAACGGAGATCACGACACTGCTTTCTTCAAAGCGCCCGCTGAATTCTTCCCGGTAAGCGATCCCAAAATCCGCAAGCGCGTGGCGATAGAGAAGTCCGGCTTCATATTTGTCAGAGCGGGACGACTCGCTGCCCCGTTCAATCCAAATCTGATTGGTGACGTAGAGATCGCGGTGGATTTCTCGGCCCGCTCCGATTTCAAGTCGGTCGCGCCAGCACCCTTCCCCGTGGACCCGCGTGGCCACATCCGCAAATCCATACCATCGCGCGCCATCCCAACGGCCGCTGGCACCACCGGTCAAGCGCGCTTCACCACCAACCTGATCGCATCCTCGAACGCCGCCGATAGCGGCGCCATAAACCGCGCCCACTTCAACTGACACAAGCGCAGTTTCACGCCGCCAAAGATCCCGGCGTACGGTCGCCCGATAGCCATCCCGGCTGAAATCCCGAGCATCCACAAAATCAACCCGTTCAGCCTTCGCAGTGAGTGTCCAGCGGTCTGTCAGCCCATACTCACCATAGACATCCATACGGCGCGCATCGAGGCCTTCCACAGTCTCCGCTGCCAAAGATACACGCCCGTAGAACTCGCCTGGATCGCGTAGCCACGGCCCGGCCTCGGCCATATCAGCCGCGATAGTTGCCGCAAAACTCCCCAACCATAGTCCCCACATGTGCTCATCTATGCTCACGCAGGGCGAGAAATCAATCTCATCACACGCCTGGAACGCAAACGCCCCCACCACGCGGAGTGGCAGGGGCGTTGGACTTGAACTTGAGGGCTAACCTAGAGGCGGTAGCGGATCTGGTCGGACCAAAAGCGCTCAAGACGCGACAATGCCTTGTTGAGCTGGGACAGATCCGTCGGGCGAACGCTGGCTGTTGGCTCAAGGGCCGCTGCCTGCTTGTCGAACATCGCCGAAACACGCAGACGAACCTTTTTGCCACGCTCGGTCAGTTTCAGGTGTACTGCACGCTTGTCCGAATTGGAGCGGCGTTGTTCGAGATACCCGCCCTCTTGAAGTTTCTTGATGTTGTAAGAGAGGCTCGTGCCCGCAAACGCACCGCGTGCACGCAGGGCCGATGCCGGGGTTTCGGTCTCGCCGATTTCGTAGAGCAGAAGCGCCTGAACCCCGGTCAGCGAGCGTTCGCCACCACGCTCAAGGTCGTCCTTGACGACATCGTGCAGACGACGATGGGCCTGCTCAAGGAGAGACAGGGATTTAAGGAAAGATTGTGCAACCGTGTCCGCAGTTTCCTGCGCCACGCCCGTTTCGATTGTCATGTCCATCACCACTCAACTTTTGTTGTAGTTTGAGTGGATATACGCCGAGAGCCCTAAGATATTGATAACCGTAGCCGGGCAGGAAGTCGTCAACGTTAACATTTTCGGTTATTCTTTAACTTCACTCATATATTTCAAGCAAAGCCAACCCTTCGCAGGTCAGTCGAACGTCAACTCGTTGTCTCCAAGGGACGCAAAGTATCTTGAAACATCATCCTCGCCCACATCTTCGATTTTTAAGTGTGTCCATTTGGGCGAATTGTCTTTCTCAATAATCACAGCGCGCACACCTTCCAGAAAATCGGGGCTTTGGACTTTCCGCCAGCCAATCCGGTACTCCATTGCCATGTTGGCTTCGAAATACTCCATACGCGCGCCTTCACGCAGCTGACGCAAAGCCACCTTCATGGTTTCCGGGGACTTCGTGGAGAGCGTCTCCAATTGTTTAACCGCCCAATCAGACCCATCCGATTTTAACGCCGCCACAATCTCCTCAACCGTGTCATGGCCGAAGCACGCCTGGATTCTCTCCATGTGTGGTTCGAAACTTCCCGCGGGCACGGCATGGCAGGCTCGTGAGAGGATTTCGCCGACCATCTCAGCCGCGCCGCCAGAGTAGTCTGCCGTCAGAATCTGATGCTTCAGGTTCGGCAGTATTTCAGATGGCAGGAAGTGCGTCGCAATCTTGGCAGCAGCAACATCAAGCCCCTTCAAACGGGCACCGGTCAGCGCGAGCCACGTTCCCAAGTGCCCTCGCAAGCGCGGCAGAAACCACCCTCCCCCCACATCCGGAAACAGGCCGATACCGGTTTCTGGCATAGCGAAGGTTGTTCGCTCTGTTGCGACACGGTGTGTGCCGTGGACCGAGAGGCCGACCCCGCCGCCCATCGTGATCCCATCCATCAGGGCAAGAACGGGCTTCGGAAATCGCTTGATGGCAACATTCATCGCGTATTCGGCAGCGAAGAAGGCGCGTGCATCACTTGCGTCCCCGGCCCCGCTGGTCGCCAACATGCGGATATCACCGCCCGCGCAGAAGCCCCGAGTGCCCTCTGCATGGTCGATCATGACCAATCCAACGGAGGAGTCGTCGCGCCAGATCTTCAAGGTAGCCAGAATGCGCTCACACATCGGCAGATTGAGCGCGTGCAACGCTTCCGGACGATTGAGCGTGATGCGCCCGACGGCGCCTTCCTGGGCTATAAGTACGGGCTGTGACACAAGCAGGACCCTTTGTAGGACTAAGCCGTCAGGCCGCGCTGAGTGCGCACCCTTCAATCGTGATCCGATGCATGATTCGGCACTGGCCGTGATAGTCATTCATCGCCCAGTGCCAGGTCGAGCGATTATCCCACATCGCCACCGACCCGTCTTTCCAGACGAATCTGTAGTGGAAGTCTCCCTGGAAGCAGTGGGCAAACAGTTTTGCCAGAAGCGGCATGGACTGTTCACGCGTCATACCCTCGAATCTCACCGTGAATGCGGGGTTCACATACAAGGCCTTCTTGCCACTGTCCGGATGGGTGATGACCACCGGATGCACGACGTCATCAAGCGTATCTGCAACATCTGCATTTTGGATCCGGTCGCCGCCCGCATCAGTTTGCTTGTAAAGCGTGTCAGCACCGGCCCCGAATATGTGTTTGCCCGAGTGAACCGCGTTCAGTCCCTCGATCTCCGCTTTCGTTTCGGCGTCCAAAGTGTCGTAAGCCGCATACATAGAGGCGAACATGGTGTCGCCGCCGCTTTCCGGCAGCTCGCGCGCCACGAGCACTGATCCGAGGGCCGGCTCCAGATCATAGGAGTGGTCCGTGTGCCAGCCACCCCCGATATTGTCGCGCTGATCAGGCTCTTTCGCGACCATGGCAATCTCGGGATACTCTGGGTGTGCGGCGAAAAAGCGATTTATGTTGATGGGCCCGAAGGCACTGGCAAAGGCGATGTGATCGTCCTCACTTAGCGACTGGTCGCGAAAAAAGATCACGCCATGGTCGGCAAGCGCTTTTCTGATTGCAGCGAGTTCCGCCTCGCCCGCCTGTTTCAGATCTACGCCGGTGATCTCTGCGCCGACGCCTTCAAGTTCTTTGATGTCCATCTTGTTTTCCTCCCGCGCCATTTTTAAAGGCTGCCCTGTTGAAAGGGTCTGGGGGAAACATGGCGTAAGTATCAGGCCGGGTCAAAACCCAATGAGGCCCTAGGCCTGCAGCATATCGCGCGAAATGATGACACGCATGATCTCGTTCGTGCCCTCAAGGATCTGGTGCACCCGCAAATCGCGCACAATCTGTTCGACGCCATAGTCAGCCAGGTAACCATAGCCCCCATGAATTTGCAGCGCTTCATTGGCAACCTTGAACCCAGTATCGGTCACAAACCGTTTCGCCATCGCGCACCAGCGCGTCGCGTCTGGACTCTTGCCATCCAATCTCGCCGCAGCTTCGTACAGCATGACCCGGGCGGCCTGTAGCTCGGTTTCCATATCAGCCAGCTTGAACTGGACAGACTGGAACTTCGCCAATGGCTGGCCGAACTGCTCACGCTCCTTTGCGTACTCGATGGCCTTATCAAGCGCGAGTTGCGCTCCACCCAGGCTACAGGCAGCGATGTTCAGGCGTCCGCCATCAAGGCCCGCCATGGCAAATCGAAAGCCATGGCCTTCCGCGCCGACACGATTAGCAACAGGGATCCGCGCATTATCGAAAAGGACCTGCCGGGTTGGCTGCGATTTCCAGCCCATTTTCTTTTCATTCGCCCCAAAAGAAAGGCCGGGCGTATCTTTCGGAACAATGAAAGCCGAGACCCCGCGCGCGCCATCGTCTGATGTGCGCGCCATGACGACATAAACATCTGACGTTCCCGCCCCGGATATGAATTGTTTGGAACCGTTCAGGACGTAGTGATCACCCTCACATACGGCTCGGGTTTTCATCGCTGCAGCGTCGGACCCTGACGCCGGCTCCGTCAGGCAATAGCTCGCAATCAGCTCCATGGAGGTCAGCTTTGGCAGCCACTGAGCCCTCTGCTCATCATTGCCGAAAGTCTCAATCATCCAGCTTGCCATATTATGGATGGAGATGAATGCAGCCGTGGACACGTCCCCATAGGAGAGTTGTTCAAAGATCAGCACAGCATCCAGACGCGTCAGTCCAGAGCCACCGTTTTGCTCGTTCAGATAGATCCCGGCAAAGCCGAGTTCGGCCGCGGATTTGATCACATCGACGGGGAAGTGACTGTCCTCATCCCAACGCGACGAATGGGGCCGGAGCTGCTCCATGGCGAAGCGGCCCGCCATCTCTCGGATCATGACTTGTTCATCGGACATGGGGGCTGTCATTGGATTGCATCCCGGATTCGCGTACACAGACCGTCCAGATGCCACATGAGGAGGCAGGGTCAATGCGGCGCGTGCCCCAAAGCTACACCATCACGCGAGCAGATGCGACGGATGTGCCGGCGCTCATTGCCGTGAATGTTGCGAGCGACACCCTGTTTGCTGACACTGGCCTGATCAAGCCTGAAGACCTGGGTGACCATGTTCCTGAAAGTGTGTTTCAGGATGCCATCCGCGCGCGAGACGTTTTTGTCATGCGCTGGGGCGAGGTGGGAACTGTTGTGGGGTTTACACTGACATCGGTGAGAGGGGGAACTCTCTATCTGGATCAGATCAGTGTGCACCCAGACCATGGCCAAAAGGGCCTGGGACGAGCACTTATGCATCGATTGCTGGAAGATGGGCGCGAGCGCGGGTTCAAGACACTCACCCTGTCGACGTTCAAGGATGTGCCGTGGAACGGCCCCTTCTATCGCTCCCTCGGATTCCGCGAGATCGCCTCTGAGAAGCTCACAGACTGGATGCGCGACCTTGAAGCTGCCCAGGCTGAAAACCTGGACATCTCCAAACGCTGCTTCATGCGAAAGCGCCTGCGCTGGCTCTAGAGCACTTCGACATTCTTGTTGAAGGCATTCATTGCCCGGCGTCCACCGGCCACTGCCACTGTAAAAGCGCCAATGATAATGGAGATCAGGACCACAAGGATGCCGGCGAGGAGGATGTAAAAGATACCCTCATCCAGGGTCGCAGCGCCGTCTCCTTCCCACCAGGAGTACAGGCCTACGATAATCAGAAGCAATGGAACGATCGCGTTGAGCACACCCATATAGAGCACCCGCCAAACCCGGCGCTTCCGCAAATAGTAGCGGAAGGGAAATACGAAGGCGCCATAGAGCCCAAGGGTGAAACCGAGTGTAAGGAGCGCGACTCCGATATTCTCTGCAAGGTTGCCTGTGTACCACTCGTCAGTAACGAAGATAAACATGAGGAACCCCAGGGGAATGAGACCAACTAGGTCGAGGAAGCGGAACGGCATGAAATCTCGCATCGTCTTTCGCTTTTCCTCGCGGTCCCGTTTTGCCTCAACCTTCCGGCGCACAATCTCCGCAATTTCCTGTTCGTCGCGTTGAGACTGTCGAGACGCGGAAGCAGCTGGAGCAGCGGGCGCCGGAGCGGGCATCGTGCTTCCAGGCGCTTGCGCGGTTGCTTCTCCGGAGAACGATTCGGCTGCGGGCGCAGTGTCGGCAGGAGCTGGTGCGACATGGTCCAATTCCCGCGCGAGCCTGTCAGCGAGGTCCGACGCACGGGATGCGGGATCTGGAAACACCTGGATCCAGTTGCGCGCCGCCAATTCGTAGAGGAAATGCCCCTTGGGCTTTGTGTCTTCGATCAGCACTGGAATCACGAGCTTGTCCAGCGTGTCGGCGATCGCCATTTCCTTTTTCAGCTGTTTTGACTCGTTACACTCGTCACTGAACAAAATGACGAGCGATGCTGACGCCTCCAGCCCAGCCACGATAGCGTCTCGCCAGTCTTCCCCACCTTCGATCTTCTGGTCCCACCAAACTTTCAGCCCGCGGGCCTCCAATTGCTCGACCAACGCCCGAGCGACCGGCTGATCCGTGCGCCGGTAACTGATGAATATGTCGTAGGCCATCACAGACCTCCCTCTGGCGCAGTCGCTCTAGATGGCTTCCACGTTTTTGTTGAAGCTGCGCATGGCCCTCTGGAAATGCAGCAACCCGTAAATCGCGAACGAAACAATTGTAAAAATAAACAGGAGGAACAACCCAACAGCGATGTTCACGCCAAGGTCTTCGATATTCTGCCCCGTCGCAAACTCTGGATGGAACGTTGCGCAGACACCTGTAAGCACCGCCAGCGGGATCGTGCTCAGAAAGTAGAATTTCACGGCATGCCAAACCCGCCGACGCCGGAAATAGTACCGGATCGGGAACACAATGGCTGCGAAAAACAAGAGTAGTAGCGCAGTGAACATGACCGCGTCGTAGACCCGGAGACCGGGGTCTTCCTGAGCAGCGCCGATCAATCCGCCAAAGCCGATCAATGGGATCAATTCATACCATTTGAAAGGCATGAAATCGCGCCTATTTTTGGTCGCGCGCGCTTTCTCCCGAGTAGCGAAGACGACCTTTTCAACAGTCTCGGCGGGCAACGGCGCCGGCTCATGACCGCGCTGCGGCGGCGCAGAAACGGGTTGAGGCGGCGTGTCCGCCGGGTGTGGCGCTTCTGAAAGCGTTTCGGGTACTGGCGCCCTGGCAGCAATTTGCGACGGACTTTCGGTCGCCAATTCCGTCGCAAGCCGCCGGGCAAGGTCTCCGACTTTTGACTCGGGATTGGGATGGAGCTGCAGCCAGTTTCGCGCGGCGAGCTCGTACAAATAGTGACCCCTTGGTTTTGTGTCCTCTATCAGGATCGGGATGACTTCCTTGTCGAGGGTGTCGGCGATGGCGAGCTCTTTTTTGAGCTGCTTGGAGTCATTGCACTCATTGGAAAACAAAATCACCAGCGCGTTCGAGTTTGTCAGGCCTTCAACGATCGCCTCACGCCAGTCTTCGCCGCCCTCAATCCGTTGATCCCACCAAACGTCCAATCCCTGGGCAGTCAGCGCCTCGACGACGCTACTCGCCAGCGCCTGGTCAGTGCGCCGATAACTCAGGAATACATCATACGCCATCGTAGAATACCTCACTCCCGCCCCATTAAACAGACGTCATGAACAAACACCAGAGCCCAGATCGCCTATTCACTTGCAGGGTGACACGGCGATGCGATCAGGGCACAGTTTGGCCATGACAGCCTATCCACAAGCCTTCCCAGCCACTCGCTTGCGCCGCCTGAGACAGGCGCCCTGGATCAGACAGCTCACGGCTGAGCACACCCTCACGCCTGCCGATCTGATCTGGTCAATTGTCGTCCACGATGGGGCTGAGCCGCGTATTCCAGTCGAGTCGATGCCAGGCAATGATCGGCTGAGTGTCGACGAAGCCGCGAAGGCCGCCGTCCGCGCGCGCGAGCTGGGAATCCCAGCGATCGCCATGTTCCCAAACATAAAGCCCGATGTGAAAGACGAAGGCGGCACAGAAGCGCTCAACCCAGACGGCCTTGTGCCGCGCGCTATCCAGGCGATGAAAGCGGCCGCCCCCGAAGTTGGCATTATCTGCGACGTGGCGCTCGATCCGTTCACCAGCCATGGTCATGACGGGGTGATCGACGATGACGGCTATGTGCTGAATGACGCCACCACAGAACTGCTGGTCGCCCAGGCGATCGTGCAAGCCCGCGCAGGCGCAGATGTGGTGGCGCCTTCGGATATGATGGATGGACGCATCGGCGCCATTCGCGCCGCGCTTGAAGATGAGGGCTTCGTCAATACGCTCATCCTCTCCTATGCGGCAAAATACGCCTCGGGCTTCTACGGCCCCTACCGGGATGCCATTGGCTCCGCCACGGCGCTCAAGGGCGACAAAAAAACCTATCAGCAGGATCCGGCCAACACCGAGGAAGCGTTGCGCGAAGTGGCCATGGATATCGAAGAAGGCGCTGACATGGTCATGGTGAAACCCGGCCTGCCCTATCTTGATATTGTCCGGCGCGTGTCTGAAACCTTCGCTATCCCGACCATCGCTTTCCAGGTCTCCGGCGAATACGCCCAGATCATCGCTGCGGGCGAGCGGGGCTGGATCGACGGTGAGCGGGTCATGATGGAAACCCTGCTTAGTTTCAAGCGCGCCGGCGCCAGCGGAATCATCACCTATTTCGCAGACCGCGCGGCCGAAAAGCTGGGATAGTCTGCGATGGGCTCAATTCCCATCACACGAACATTGGTAAGCACTCAAAAAGCGAGCGCCATTCGCGAGTCAGTCCGAATGGCCACACGCCTGCCGGTGACAGATGGGCAGTCGAGACGAGCAGTTCCCTATGACGCTCCAAAGCTCTTGGAGTTCCTGTCGGCCCCAGCCGTGCATGCCCCGATCTATACTCTGCCCATTCCCCTCAACTCCGACACGGTCCTCGTCTTCATCAATGAACATGTCCGCGAGGCTGAAGCAGGCGAAGGCCTGTTGTTCGTCCGTGAGGATAGTGAAAGGCAGATCGTCGGATACTCCGACATCAAAGTCTGGCCCCACTGGGGAGTTGGAGAACTGGGCGGGGCACTGCATCCAAACCTGCAGAGCCAGGGCGCAGGTGCGCGGGGCGCGGCAATGACGTTTGGTTGGATGTTCGAAACTTTGGGATTGGAGTTGATCTGCGCCACCGCTGCGACCGACAATGTTCGAACGGCAAAACTGCTAGATGGGGTGGGGTTTTCCAGAATGGGCGAAGTGGAGAGCACCCGCGTAGACGGCACTCAGCGCCGCTCTCGCGTCTGGGAAATCACAAAGGCGGCGTGGCTGAACCGGCGCCCGGCGTAAAGACGTTTCCATTGCCACACGAAACTGAATAGACGACCCCGCCCTCAGCCGTGATCTGATCAACGCCGCCCCGGTCGGCACAGAATGCTTCTGCATCGGCAAGCACGCCGCGCGCTGTCTGCGCTTTTAGAAACTGGGAAAGGCCGTAACCGGCAACGGCAAGAAACAGGATTAAGCCAAACGCTTTGGCAATTCTGGACATCAGGCCGCAGCGCCTTGGGAGCGTTCCACCGTCCAGCGCGCCGGCATCGCCATAAGGCCCAAATTGCGCAGCGGGTTCAGCGTGAAGTAGGTCGCGACCACGATGTGCGCCCCATCCTCCAGGGAGACGAGTTCAAAAGGCTCCGTCTTTGACCAGTCCATTTTCCCGTAGACTTCAATGGCATCGTCCGGCACCTGAATCTCAAGCGACTTTGTTTGCATCAGATTACCAACCTTCTGGCCATCTACATAGATGCCCATTGCCCGGGCCGCGCCGAAATACCCACGTCCCCGCGTCACCTTGATCGTTCTCATCGCGTCATGCTCCCCGTGACATCAACTGTCGAAGGTTTCGTAGCGCTTGCGTACATCTGCAAGGCCGTAGGCGATGATTTCTCGCAGCACGCTTTCGTCCACATCGGCGAGCTTGTTGATGTAAAGGCATGCCTTGCCCAACTTGTGTTTGCCAAGGCGCGAAAGCATGTCCTGCATCGCTTCACCCTGGTAACCGGGCATGATGTACATAACGAGATTGGCCTTGCGCGGGGAAAACCCCGTCATCAGCATGTCGCCTTCGCGGCCACTGTCATACTTGTAGTGATAGCGGCCATAGCCGATCAAGGACGGGCCCCACATCTTCGGCTCGAGGCCCGTGACATCGTGGAAGATCTCAAGCAAGCGCTCGGCATCTGCCCTGCGGGTCTTATGCTCCACGCCAGCCACAAAAGCCGTTGGATCAACGCTCGTTGGTTTTGTCTTGTTCTCTGCCATTGCTCCAGCGTGCCCGCCCGGTAGCCGTCTGTCTATGCGCAGCGCAAAAAACGAAAAACCCCAAGCACTTGGCCCGGGGTTTTGATGTGTCAATTAAAGGAGGGTGCTATTCCTTGGGCTCGATGACCTGGCGACCACGATACATACCCGTTTTCAGGTCAATGTGGTGCGGGCGATGTAGCTCACCGGTTTCCTTGTCTTCGACATAAGGTTTTGCGGTCAGGCGATCATGGGCGCGGCGCATGCCGCGGCGCGACGTCGAGATTTTACTCTTGGGGACAGCCATGGGTCAGGTCCGTATCTGTTGATGCGGGGCACGGCCCCGGAAAATCCAAAACGCGGCTAATACAAGCAGAGGCTTCGCCGCGCAACCCACCAAACGCTTAAACCAACCGGCTCTGGGTCACCGCCGCCTTTATGAAGCTTGCAAATAGAGGGTGTGGCTCGAAAGGACGTGATTTCAGTTCCGGGTGGAACTGCACACCAATGAACCAGGGATGGCCGGGAATTTCGAAGATTTCGGGTAGCTGTCCATCCGGTGAAAGTCCCGAAAACAGCACCCCGGCGTCCTGGAGTTTCTCCACATAGTTCACATTGACTTCGTAGCGGTGTCGGTGGCGCTCATGGACCAATCCCTCACCATAGATCTCGCGCACAAGGGAGCCTTCACGGAGTTGGGCCGGATACGCGCCGAGCCGCATAGTCCCGCCTTTGTCGGTGCTTGCAGTGCGCACCTCTTTCTGATTGCCCCGCGTCCATTCCTCCATGAGGGCCACAAGCGGTTCGCCCTCACCTTCAAACTCAGTGGTGGTCGCCTCTTCAATTCCAGCCATATGCCGCGCAGCTTCGATGACCGAGAGCTGCATGCCGTAGCAGATCCCAAAGCATGGCACATTGCGTTCACGGGCAAAGCGAGCTGCCCGCATCTTGCCCCGGGCACCGCGTTCTCCGAAACCGCCAGGCAGAATGATCCCATGCACCCCTTCGAGGATCTCTAGCGGGCGGTGTTCGTCGTCAAACTGCTCAGAATCGATGAGCTTGATATCGACGCCGACCTTGTTCGCGAGCCCGCCATGGTCGAGCGCCTCCATCACCGATTTATAAGCATCAGGCACGTCGGTATATTTGCCGACAAGGCCAATGCAGACATCCCCATCTGGATTGTGGATTGTCCGGGCAATGCCGTCCCAGCGAGTCAGGTCGGGCTTGGGCGCGCCATCAATGCGGAAGTGGTACAACACTTCATCGTCCAAGCCCTCGGTGTGGTAGGCCAACGGAACATCGTAAATGTGGCCCAGGTCGCGCGCCTCAATGACGCTTGAGGGACGGACATTGCAGAAGTTCGCAATCTTGCGCTTCTCTGTTTCCGGGATGGCGCGATCGCACCGGCACAGCAGAATATCCGGCTGAATACCGATTGAGCGGAGCTCTTTCACCGAGTGTTGGGTCGGCTTGGTCTTCATCTCACCAGCCGCCGGAATGTATGGCAGCAGCGTCAGGTGCAGAAAGACTGCCCGCTCTGGCCCGAGTTCCTGGCCAAGCTGACGGATGGCTTCGAAGAACGGCAAGCCTTCAATATCTCCAACCGTCCCGCCAATTTCACACAGAACGAAATCGACGCCCTCGCCAGGGTCGGCCAGGACGAATTCCTTGATGGCGTCGGTGACATGGGGGATCACCTGAATTGTTGCGCCGAGATAATCGCCCCGCCGTTCCTTATCGAGGATCTCGCGATAGATCTGCCCCGTAGTGATGTTGTCGCTTTTTCGGGCGTTTACACCGGTAAACCGCTCATAGTGGCCTAGGTCGAGGTCGGTTTCAGCGCCGTCATCTGTGACGAAGACTTCGCCATGCTGGCGCGGACTCATCGTTCCCGGGTCGACGTTGAGGTAGGGGTCAAGCTTGCGAAGTCGCACGCCGTAGCCGCGCGCCTGCAACAGCGCGCCCAGTGCAGCTGACGCTATGCCTTTGCCGAGGGAAGACACCACGCCGCCAGTGATAAAGATATAGCGGATCATGGAAGCCCAGCCTGATCTGATTCGCGCTTAAGGGTGAGACACCATCGAAAAACGCCTATTGCGGCGTCTCGTCGGTCGTTTGATCCGGAGTTTCACCGCTGTCGTCTGCAGGGGCCTCTCCCAGATCAAGCGGGGTCTCGCCGAGCGTATCCAAAGCTGGTGCGGGGTCAGCGTCCAGATCGAGAGGCGTTTCTACAGGTGCGGACGGCAGCAATTCAGTCTCGGGGTTGAGTACGTTCTGATCAATCAACCCACCTGCTCCATCGTCAGTGGTCGTTTCGCCCGCACGCTCGGCTGCAGTGCGGCTATCGTCGTCGCGCGCGGCCATCGTCGTCAGCGTCAGGCTGGTGACGAAAAACACGCCTGCAAAAATCATCGTGGTGCGCACAAGTGCGCCGGCTGCACCGCGACCAGACATGATCCCGCCTCCTGGGCCACCGCCGCCAATGCCAAGCGCACCGCCCTCGGAACGCTGGAGAAGGACGACCGCCGTGAGGGCGATACAAGCCAGAATGTGGACAACAAGAATAACGTTCTGCATGCGAAAAGAGCCGCTGACTGAAAACCAAAGGCGGGCAATAGGCCGGATAGGCGCGCGCGCCAACCCTGTTTTGTCAATCAGGTCAGCTTGCCGCCGCCTCGTAGATGGCGAGGAAGTCATCGGCCTTCAAGCTTGCGCCGCCGATCAGCCCGCCATTCACGTTGTCTACGCTGAGAATATCGACTGCGTTTGCCGGCTTGAGAGACCCACCATAAAGAAGCTGGATGCTTTCACCGACAGTGCCCTGGTGCTCGATCAGGATCTCGCGGAGGTGGCCATGGGCACTCTTGATTTCGTCCAGTGTCGGTGTTTCGCCGGTTCCAATTGCCCATTTTGGTTCGTAGGCGACCACAAAGTCGACCGATTCGTGCTGGTCATTCGGATACGGCATGGATTTTAGCAGTACGCGCTCATTGACGCGGTTTGTCTCGCCACGCTGGCGCTCATTGTAATTCTCGCCAATGCAAATGATCGGAACGAGACCCGCATCGAGCGCGGCGTAAGCCTGCTCCTGCACATAGGTGCTTCGCTCGGCATGGGCTTCGCGGCGTTCCGAATGCCCAACAATTACATAGGATGCCCCGGCATCCTTCAGCATTGGGGCGGAGATATCGCCCGTATACGCCCCGCTTCCCGCCGGGTGGCAGCTTTGCCCGCCCAACAATAGACGTGACCCAGCAGCCCGTTTGGCCATCTCAGACAACAAAGTGGCTGGCGCACACAAGGCGATATCCGCCTCCGCATGGGCGCCTTCGAGGCCCTCTACCACGCGGTCAACCTGTGCAAGGTCGGCCTGCAGCCCGTTCATCTTCCAGTTTCCAGCGATGAGTTTACGAACCATGGACCGACGTCCCTCTCTTGTCTTGGCGCTACGCCTCGCCTAGCAAGCAGGCTCCGTGCCATCAATAGAGCCAAGAGAGCGCCTGAATGCTGACATCGCTGCGAGAACTCCTCAGATCCAAATGGATCGGCGGTCTGGTTTTTGGTCTGGTCATTGTGTCCATGGCTCTATGGATCGACTTGCCCGGTCTCTCAGGTGGCCTGGGAAATCAGGCTGTGAAGGCCGGTGAACGCGGTTTCACACTGCAAGAGTTCGATGAACGCCTTGAACAGGTGTTGCGCCTGCAGCGCCAACAAGGCGGCGTCGTCACCCGGCGCGAAGCGGTGGAAGAAGGCCTGGTTGATCAGCTGTTCGCAGTTGAAACGTCGAGGATGGCCAATCTTGGCTATGGTGAGCGTATCGGCGCCGCTGCGACGGATGACTATTCAACAGCGCGCGTTCTCGAAGACGAGAGCTTTATTGACCCCGTTTCAGGCACCTTCAATGCTGACCGCTATCGCCGGGTGCTGAACACAAATCAGCTCACGCCGGAGCTCTACGAGCAGAATTTGCGCGATGCGCGCACGCTGAACACGCTCGTGTCCGGCATCGAGGCGGCGATATCCGTGCCGCCATCCTTCTCACAGCTACAGGCTACTTATCTGGCAGAAAGCCGGTCTGTGAATTGGTTGGTGGTTGGTAGCGACGATGTGGGGGCGGCCCAGGTACCCACCGAAGAAGACCTTTCAGCATTCTATGACGAACAGGCCGCTCGGTTTGCGGTGCCAGAACGCCGAGTTCTCTCAGTTTTGAGCATCTCGCCATTGGATTTCATTCACACGGTCGAGGTTGCCCAGGAAGATCTTCGGGCGATTTATGAGTCGCAGAAAACCCAGCGGTTTTCAGGCCCCGAACAGCGCCGTTTCCTCGAGGTTGTTGCAACCACAGAAGCGGCTGCAACCGAAGCATTTGGCCGACTGGCCGGAGGGGCTCCAGCCGAGACATTTACGATGCCCGAAATCGCTGCAGTACAGTCTCGCACGACATTGCAGAATGAACTGGCCAACACGGAACTTGCCGAAGCTCTCTTCAACCAGAACACACGTGCAGGCGGGGTCGTTGGCCCCTACCCGTCAGGCGATCTGTGGCTCGTGGCACGCCTTGACGAGATCGTCCCGGGCACGCCAACGCCTTTTGAAGTGGTAAGCGAACTTATTGAGGAAGAGTTTTCCGTCAGAGAAGCCGAAAACAGGTTCCTGCAGATCGAAGCGGATCTTTTTGACTATATCGGCCGCGGCCTGACCTTGCGGGAAGTGGCGGCCGAGCTCGGCGCGCCGGTCATCACCTACGTCCCGGTGTCTCAGACAGGACGACTCGCAGACGGAACAGCTATTCCTGGCCTCGGCGGCAACCCAGACCTGATGGGAGCGGCGTTCGAAGGGCGCGTCGACCAGGTCACCGACCCCATTGAAGGGGAGAACGTGATCCATCTCGTAGAGGTGCAGGAAATCCTCGCGCCCTACACGCCTGAGCTTGCGGACATTCGCGACCGCGTCGAGGCGGCCTATGTGACCAGCCAGGAAAGCGAGGCTTTGTCTCGGTTCGCCAATTCCCTTGTCGACGAAATTCAGGCCGGTAGCCGAACGCTGTCAGACGTCAGCGAGGGTTTGGATATTCCGCTCAATTCGTCGGTCCGCCCCATTTCGCGCGCGAATTATGAAGGCGTTGTGCCACAGCAACTTCTTGTGCCGGTTTTCAACGCGAGCGCAGGTGACGTGTTCACGCTCCCTGGCCCGGGCCCAGGACAAATGCTTGTTGCTGAAGTCACCGAAATCACACCCCCCGAACCGGTTGAAATCGAAGTCCTCAGCGGTCTCGTCGGCGTGGAACTTGAGCAATCCCTGCGCAATGACTTGCTGACGGCGATGGAAAACGAATTCCGCGAGACACTCGACATTCAGGCCGATGGTGCCGCACTCGAGGCGTTCAAACGACAAATTCTGGACCAGTAGCAATGGCCGCCAACCGGTTGTATGTGCGCCGACGCATTGGCGATGTGGAAACGCCTGTCAGCGCACTTCTGAAACTCGGACCGGACAATCCGGGTACGTTTCTGTTCGAGTCGATTGTCGGCGGCGAGAAGCTTGGCCGCTACTCTTTCATTGGCCACGATCCGCTTGAGTGGTTTCAGGTCAAAAACGATACAGCTGAGACCAGCGCCTCGGGCGATTTCACAAGCGCATCGACCGACAAGCGCGATATGGGCGGCTCCCCCGTCGACGCCCTTCGTGCATACGCGGCGCAAGCACAGGATGTCGAAACAGACTGGGGTGACCTGCCCCCTATGGCGTCGGGCGCGTTCGGCTATGTCGGATATGATTTCATCCGCTATGTCGAACCTGTCGATATTCAATCCAAAGACGTTCTGGATGTGCCAGAGGCCGTGCTCGTCATTCCCAGGCTGGTCATCATCTTTGACCATCTCCATCAGGAAATCCTGCTTGTCGCGCGTTTTGGGAAAGACGACACCGCTGCGGCTGAGGCGTATCTGGACCAGGCCGAAGCCCGACTGGACGCGCCCTCGCCTATGCCGCCCAGATGGGATGGATCGCCATCGGATATCGCCGTGACGTCCAACACGACCAAGACGCGATACTTTGAGATTGTCGAGGCCGCCCGCGCGTATACGCGAGCCGGTGACATTTTCCAGGTGGTTCCGAGTCAGCGCCTGTCGACGCCTTCACCGGCGAGGTCGGTGTCATTCTACAGGGCGCTGCGGCGCCTCAATCCGTCCGCCTTCATGTTTCATATGAACCTCGGCGACGTGCAGTTGGTCGGTTCCAGTCCGGAAATTCTAGTGCGCGTGCGCGGTGGCCGCGTCGCAATCCGGCCTATCGCAGGAACGCGCCCACGGTCTGGCGATGCTGCTGAAGACGCGAGGCGCGCAGCGGACCTGCTGGCTGACCAGAAAGAAGTGGCTGAACATCTCATGCTGCTCGACCTGGGCCGCAATGACGTAGGGCGCGTGGCGGCTTATGGCAGCGTCGAAGTGACGGAGCGCTTCATCATCGAACGGTATAGCCATGTGATGCACATTGTCTCCCACGTGGAAGGTGACTTGCGTGATGGCGTTTCAGCCGTCGACGCGCTGCTGGCCGGGTTCCCTGCCGGAACGGTTTCAGGCGCACCGAAGATTCGCGCCATGCAGATCATTGACGAACTCGAAAGCGAACGCCGCGGGATCTATGGCGGCGCCGTGGGCTATTTCGGTTGGAATGGCGATATGGACACTTGCATTGCCCTGCGCACAGCGGTGATCAAAGACGGCACCCTCCATTTGCAAGCCGGAGGCGGCGTCGTGCTCGACAGCGACCCACAATACGAGTTCGACGAGACGCTCCACAAGATCGGCGCCCTGAAGCGCGCTGCGGAAATGGCCCCAATGTTCGAGCACGATCAATGAACGCACCGTCCATTCTCGTCATCGATAATTATGACAGCTTCACTTGGAATCTCGTTCACTATCTCGAAGAAATTGGCGCCCGCACCGAAGTCATTCGCAATGACCAGATTTCTGTGGACGACGCTTTGGCTCGCAAGGATGATGGCATTGTGCTATCACCAGGCCCCTGCACGCCCAATGAAGCTGGGATCTGCGTCGAGTTGACCCGTGCCGCTCCTGCGAGCCTTCCTATACTAGGAGTGTGCCTCGGCCATCAGTCCATTGGACAAGCTTGCGGCGGCGCGGTGATCACCGCCCGCGAAATCCGCCACGGCAAACTTAGCCGCATTCGGCATGACCATGGCCCTCTCTTCTCAGGTCTGCCTGACACGTTCGACGTCGTTCGCTACCATTCCCTGGCAATTCGCACGGAAGACCTGCCAGACGCGCTGATCGCCGATGCATGGACCAAGGATGGAGAAATCATGGCCATGCGCCATGTCTCGCGACCGGTCTTCGGCGTCCAGTTCCACCCCGAGAGCATTTTGACCGAACACGGCCATGCCCTTTTGCAAAACTGGCTGCAGACAACCCAATAAAGAAACGCCCCAGGCTCTAGCCCGGGGCGTCTCCTCATCAGCAATGTGTATTGCTTAAGCTGGCTTCCGGAAGCGCAACGTCATGCGATCAGATTCGCCAATCGCATCGACAGCGGCACGTTCCGGCGTGTTCTCCTCGGTGGTTGCGCGCGAAGGCGGAAGGCGCCAGACAAAGTCATCCTCGCCGGGCACGTCCAGCGGGTTGGCATTGATCTCGCTCGTGGCATCCAATTCGAACCCGACCGCTTCAAACGCAGCGACCACAGCGCTTTGCTTCAGATAGCCTGCATTGCCATCAGCCCACTCATCACTGTTGCCCTCTGGGCCGCGATGTTGGACGACGCCGACGATACCGCCGGGCTTGAGCAAGTCATAGGCCTCGGAAATCGCGCCAGACATGGTCGAAAGTTCGCCCTCCGCACGGTTCAAATTGTGCAGGGCGCGGATGAACACAACAGCATCAACGGTGCCGGCATTTTCAGAGACCTGACCGTCCGTCATCTTGTATTGCTGGATGTCCGCGCCGGCGTCGCCGAACCATTCGCGAGCGCCGGCGGCCCAACCATTGCTGCGTTCAATAAAGCCCGCAATGCGGTCTGGGTCTGCGTTCTCTCCAAATAAGACGGGCCAAATCTCATCTGGATAGTGGGCTCCGATAAGCTGTCCTTCGGGCCCAAGATACGGGATCAGGATTTTGGAGTACCAGCCGCCACCCGGCAGGGCTTCCACGACGGTCATGCCAGGTTCGATCTCGAAAAAGGCAATCGTTTCGCCGGGGTTGCGGGCGTTATAGCGCGCCTTCGCTTCATCTTCCTGCGCCGCAAGCGCCGCATCCAAAGCCGTTGTTGCTTCGGCGGAAAGTCCGGCTGGCTCTTCTGCCGGCACAATGGATTGGCACCCGGCCAGAGCGATGGCAGCCGTGGCCGCGAGCAGCATTGAAATGGTCTTCATAGGTTCATCTCCCTCGGTTGGCGCGTTTGTCGCATGCTGCATTCGGCTGTAAAGCGAAAAACGCGTTCCGATACTCACACTATCGCGTGATTGTGACAGGGGCTGTTCAGCCTTGCGGGCTCGCGCTACTCCCCCTCCATGACCGACGCTCTCCAATCTGCCATCAAGGCCATTGCTCGCCATGAGCCTTTACCCCCTTCCCTGCTTGAAGGTGCCTTTGAGGCGCTCTTCACCGGCGATGCTCCAACAGAACTGATCGCTGCCTTTCTGACGGGGCTTGCCGTGCGCGGCGAGACAGCAACCGAATTGATCGCAGGCGCAAAAATCATGCGTGCCCACGCCACGCGACATGACATCGATGGTCCGCTAATCGACACCTGCGGCACAGGGGGCTTGCCGTGGAAGAGCCTGAACACGTCGACAGCCGCAGCCATTGTCGTGGCAGCCGCCGGTGGTCATGTGGCCAAGCATGGCAACAGGTCCGTTCCTCCGAAGACGGGCAGCGCAGACGTGCTTGAAGCCCTTGGCGTCAACCTGGAGATTGATAGCGCGACGTTCCGCGCCTGTATCGAAGGCGCGGGTGTTGGGTTCCTGTTCGCACGTACGCACCATACGGCCATGCGCCATGTGGCCCCGGTTCGCGCCGCGCTTGGCATCCGAACGGTCTTCAACCTGTTGGGGCCGCTGACAAACCCCGCTGGAGCGAGCCACCAAATCCTTGGCGTGTATGACGCGAAATGGACAGAACCCATGGCCACTGCGCTCGCCGAACTCGGCGTTGAGAAAGCCTGGGTCGTCCACGGCCTCGATGGCATTGACGAGATTTCCATCTCCGGGGTGACCGCGGTCGCCGCTGTGGAGGACGGGCAGGTTAAGACATTCGAGATCACACCAGCAGATGCGGGACTACCCACGAGTCCGCTTTCCAGCCTCGAAAGCACGGACGTGAACGGGAATGCGAGCGCCATTGAAGACCTTCTGGACGGCCAGGAGGGACCTTTTCGGAATGTCGTTTGCCTGAATGCGAGCGCAGCGCTCCATCTTCTTGGTCTCGCCAAGGACCTGCGCGAAGGCGCTGAAGCCGCCACCAAAGCGATCGATACCGGCGCGGCACAGAAAACACTGACCAAGCTGGTCAACCTGTCCCATGGTCGGGAGGCCTGATCTACATGGACATTCTAAGATCCACCGGCACGGCGCTCGACACCATCCTGACTTACAAGCTCGATGAAGTCGCCCGCGCCAAGTCCGCGACTCCATTATCGTTGCTAAAGACACGGGCTGAATCGGCACCGCATCCGCGGGGCTTCGTGGCGTCCTTGGACACCGTGGCGGCAACGGGCGAGAATGCGCTGATCTGCGAACTCAAGCGCAAAAGCCCCTCCGCTGGCGAAATTCTACCTGGCGCAGACCCGGTTGCAATTGCAAGTGAGTATGAAGCCGGTGGCGCGGCGTGTCTGTCTATTCTGACGGATGGACCAAGTTTTGGCGGCAACCTGGAAGACCTGGAAGCGATCCGCACGGCGGTTGCCCTGCCATTGTTGCGGAAAGACTTCATGGTGGACCCGTGGCAAGTGATTGAGGCCCGCGCCCACGGCGCCGATGCGATCCTCGTGATCCTGGCCGCAGTGGACGATGCCCTCGCTTACGCTCTGTGTGATACCGCCATCGAGTACGGAATGGATATTCTGGCAGAAGTCCACAACGCCCATGAACTCGACCGCGCGCGCGCCCTGCCCGTGCGCTTGATGGGGGTGAACAACCGAAACCTGAAAACGATGACGACAGATCTGGTGGTGACGGAAACCCTGGCCCCACTCATCCCGCCGGACATGGCGCTGGTGTCGGAAAGCGGCGTGGCGAATGAGGCAGATATAGTCAGGCTGCGGGACACAGGCGCCCGGAGGTTTCTTGTCGGTGAAAGCCTGATGAAGCAACCCAGCCGTGCAGATGCTGTTCAGACACTCCGCAAGGCTGGAACCAATTGACCCAGAACGGGAACGAGTATAGAACACCTGTGAACACTCGAATCATGGCGGATCGGAGTCGGCACAGTGCTTACAGCGAAGCAGAAAGAGCTACTGCTCTATATTCACAGTAAAATTAAGGAGGATGGCGTCTCGCCCTCCTTCGATGAGATGAAGGATGCGCTGAACCTCGCCTCGAAGTCGGGTATTCACAGACTGATTACGGCGCTTGAGGAGCGCGGCTTCATTCGGCGGCTTGCGCACAGGGCTCGCGCGCTTGAAGTCATCAAACTACCAGAGTCCGCGACGCCTGCAGCGCCGCCTCGGGGACGGCAGACCTTCAAACCCTCACTCGTTGGGGCTGGACGCGCCAGCACTGGCAGGGCGGTGCCATCGCTCCCTGTTTTGGGCAAAATTGCTGCTGGTGTTCCGATTGAAGCCATTCAAAACGAGGTCGCCCGGGTCGAGACACCTGAGGACTTTGCCGATGAAGAGGCTTATTTCGCACTCCAGGTTGAGGGCGAGTCGATGATCAATGCTGGCATCCATGACGGCGACCTCATCGTCCTGAAGCGTACTGATACGGCCAATACGGGCGAAATTGTTGTCGCACTTATCGATGAAAACGAAGCAACTCTGAAGCGACTGCGCCGCAAGGGCGAGTCCGTTGCACTGGAAGCAGCGAACCCCGCCTTCGAGACGCGGATATTCGGCCCCGACCGCGTACGCATCCAGGGACGCCTCGTCGCCCTGATCCGACGCTACGACTGATCCGGAAGTGCGCAACGCGCCCAGGGCCGGTTGGTGCAGACCGATACCGTCCGGCCCCACCACTCACCGCTTCGCGCACGCCATAGCGTCAACGGGCCGTCCTGTGTTGTCCTATCCCAAGTAAAATGACCGTCACACCAAACTTCATTTCCTTCCGCAAACAAATGAATGCCGTCGCCAAGGTCTCCGCACGTAGAGGCGCCGGGACCTGAAGTGTGGAGGACAATTCGGCCTGCCGGTGTGTCAATCGTACAGCCCTGATCTGAACAATCCCGCGCAACCTCAAGGCCAGAGTAGCGCAGAGGGCCCAAGCCGTCGGCCTCTACAAACGCTATACGCTGGTGTCCCTCATCCGACATGACGTAGACATCGCCAGACGGCGCCCAATGCAAGAGCACGCGCGGCGCCTCGATCCAGGCCCAGGCCCCAAGGACGGTGCAGAAACCGATCACAAACCAGCGAAATGCCCCGCGCGCGACAACGAGGCCGATCAATGCGGCTACAAATCCCCAAAGCGCGAGCGGCGGCAATTGTGGCATCGCTTGCATCCAATCGGGCGACCCCCGGTCAAATGTGTGCGCGACCCAGAGCACCGCTTCCAGCGAGCGGCCAAACAACCCAATCATTGCCTCTGATAGCCCAAACGGCACAGCCAGCAGACTACCCGCCGCCAAGGGGGCGCTGGCGAAACTGATAACGGGCATTGCAAGGAGGTTTGCAGCAAGCCCCAGAGCCGCCACACGTCCAAAATGGAAGAGCGCAAACGGCGCCGTCGCTACCGCGCCAACAAAAGACGTCACGAACAAGGACTTCACGGTGAAACTGAAACCCATGCCACCAGCCTTATCTGGATTGGCGCGTCGCCGCTCACTCCAGGCCCCATAGGTTGCGATCAGAGCGCCGGTCGCGGCGAATGACATTTGGAATCCCGGCGACATGACGCTTTCCGGGTGCAACGCAACCACCGCAATCATGGCGAGCGCAAACGATCGCAGGCTGAGCGCGGCACGGTCAAACAAGATCGCACCAAAGAAGATGGCGGCCATGATGAAGGCACGCTGGGTAGAAACGCTCGCGCCCGAGATGATGAGGTAGCTGGCGCTCGCGATGAGTGCCGTTGCAGCCGCCGGCTTCTGCACCGGAATCCGAAGTGCCAGCGGCTCCACCAATGCGAGGCCCCGGCGCACGATCAGGTAAACCAGTCCGCCCACGATCCCCATGTGCAAGCCGGAAATGGCCAGAATATGCGCAAGGCCCGCGCCTCTGAGGGCATCGGCATCGGCCTGGGACATAAAACTGCGGTCACCTGCCATCAAAGCGGCGGCAAACCCGCCTGCCCTCTGCCCCGCTGCTGTATTCACATACTCCGCAAACTGCCGACGCACGCTTGCAACATCGGTCTGAAGTCCGCGGAGGAAACCGCCCGGACGCCCCAATGTACCACCGCGACATCGCCCCTGAACATAGCCAACGCCACCAAGCCCGCGAAACCAGGCCTCGCGCCGAAAATTATAGTCACCCGCCATGGACGGCGCTGGTGGCGGGCGCAGCACACCATAGCAGCGCACAAAGCGGCCCGGCGCTACGTTGAGGTCCAGGCGGTGGGTCATGCGCACCTGACGCGGCGTTTGGTCGGGTGAAAGCCCGGAAATGGCATGGACATCGAGCGTCAGTCTTGGGCCAGATCCGCCGCGGTCGATGGCGGCCACCCAGCCTTCAACAAGAACGGGATCCAGCCCCTCTTCGATAACAGGACCGCCCGCGACGTGAGTCCTCAGTTTTCCCGACGCAACTCCCAGTGACAGGCCAAAACCTATCAGGCCGAATAGCGCCAGCGTCGGCACTTGCCATACCGCCCTTAGGCCCAGCCAGCCGAGCAATCCAGCAGCGACCAACCACCCTACGAATGTCCAACTCGGTTCATGGGTTAAGGCGAAGTAGATTGCAGCACCAATCGCAAAGGAGAGGGCGAACGCAACAGGACGTTCGATGGGCGGCGAGGCCTGTAGCCATCCCAGCATAGCCGCGCCAATACGGCCCTTGCGCTTCGGCGCGGGCACGTGTTCAACGCCAGTGGAAACCCCAGCTCGCTCAGGGAGAAGATCAACCATATGGCGGTGACTACCCGATTTGCCCCGTCCCCCACGGGAATGCTCCATATTGGAGGCGCTCGCACTGCGCTTTTCAACCTTTTATTTGCCCGCAGTCGGGGCGGCCGCTTTCTCTTGCGTATCGAAGACACTGACAAGGCGCGCTCGACGCCGGAAGCGACCAAGGCCATTCTGGACGGCATGGCGTGGCTTGGGCTTGAAGCTGACGAGCCCCCTATTTTTCAGAGCGCGCGGGCGGACCGCCACGTCGAAGTTGCCCACGCGATGCTGGAAAATGGCACCGCATTCCGCTGCTACGCCACGCCTGAAGAGTTACAGGCGCGCCGGGACGAAGGAGAGGCCAAGCGCCAGGCGGCCAAGGCTGAGGATATTTCCGATGAAGCGCGCGCAGCGTTGCGGGCAGAAGCCGACCGCTTGCTGGCTCCGTTTCGCTCCTCCTGGCGCGACGGCGCAGATGCACCAAGCGACGACACGCCCTTTACGGTGCGACTACGGGCACCGGACAGCGGGACGCTTGTACTCGAAGATGCGGTGCAGGGTCGGATTCAAATTCAGGCCCACGAAATCGACGATATGATCCTGCTGCGTGCCGATGGAACACCGACGTATATGCTCACCGTGGTCGTAGACGACCATGACATGGATGTCACGCATATCATCCGAGGCGACGACCATTTGCGGAATGCCTTCCGGCAGACCCCGATCTATCAAGCGATGGGGTGGGACGTGCCGGTTTTTGCGCATGTTCCGCTTATCCATGGGTCGGATGGCAAGAAATTGTCAAAACGCCATGGCGCCCAATCCACCATCGAGTATCGCGACCTGGGATACCTTCCGGAGGCGATGGCAAGCTATCTCACCCGGCTTGGCTGGTCTCACGGAGACCAGGAAGTTTTCACACTGGACGAGGCCGCCAGCGTGTTCAGCCTAGAGGGGATCGGCAAAGCCCCTGCCCGGCTCGATTTCGACAAGCTGGCGGATGTAAACCGCCATTTTCTGAGACAAGCGGCACCAGATCGCCTATTAGACCTTATCTTACCAGAACTGGAACAAGGTGGCCGGCTTGATCCGGCGGTTCGCGCCGCAGTGCAGCATGCGATGCCAACCATTGTCGAAAGGGCCAGCACCCTTCCTGAGCTTGCAGAAGCCTTCGCCTTCCTGACCGCGCGCCGACCGTTGCAGTTAAACAAGAAAGCGCGCAAAACCGTGAAGGGTGCGGGCCTTGACCGGCTCGAAGCTCTGGGCGAATTGCTTACAGACGTGAAAGAATTCGACGTCGATAACATCCAGAATGCCCTCCAAACCTTTTGCGATGCACAAGGGCTTGGAATGGGACAAGTGGGCCCGCCTCTGCGCGCGGCTCTCACAGGGGGATTGCCTGCGCCAGACCTGGCTCCTGTGATATCCTGGATCGGACGTGAAGAAGTGCTGGCCAGGCTTGAAGATCAAATCGTCGCTCTGCGCGGTGAAAACGAAACAGAAGAGGGTCCCCAATGAAGAGTAACATGACGCCGAAGGGCACAGCGACGCTGGAAGTAAACGGAAAAACTGTTGAGCTTCCAGTCCTGAGTGGAACGGATGGGCCCGATGTCGTCGACGTGCGGACCCTTTATAAGCAGGCGGGTGTTTTCACGATTGACCCTGGCTTCACCTCAACGGGCAGCTGCGAAAGCCAGATTACGTTCATTGATGGAGAAAAAGGTCGCCTGCTCCATCGCGGCTACCCAATCGACCAACTGGCTCAGAATTCAGGCTTTTTGGAAGTCGCCTACCTGTTGCTGAATGAAGATCTGCCAACCCAGCCAGAATTCACAGACTTCCAGCACAAAATCACCATGCACACGATGCTGCACACGCAGATCGATCGGTTTTTTGAAGGCTTTCGCCGCGACAGCCACCCCATGGCCATGTTGGCCGGAACCGTTGCCGCGCTCTCGGCCTTTTATCCTGACGCCATGGACATTCAGGACGCTGAAGAGCGCGAGCTCGGCATTTACCGAATGCTGGCAAAGATGCCGACCCTGGCGTCACGTGTCTATAAATACTCCATCGGCCAGCCCTTCGTAGAGCCCGACAATTCACTCTCCTATGCTGAGAATTTCTTGCGCATGTGTTTCTCGGTTCCCGCCGAACGGTACGCTCCCAACCCCATTTTGACGCGCGCAATGGACCGGATCTTCATCCTGCACGCTGACCACGAGCAGAACGCCTCCACGTCAACTGTGCGGCTGGCAGGCTCGTCCGGCGCTCACCCATATGCTGCCATCTCTGCAGGCGTAGCCAGCCTTTGGGGACCCTCCCATGGTGGGGCCAATGAAGCTGCACTGAACATGTTGCGGGAAATCGGTTCCGCGGACCGGGTCGGAGAGTATGTGAAAAAAGCCCAGGATCCGTCGGACAGCTTCCGCCTGATGGGCTTCGGACACCGAGTTTACAAGAACTACGACCCGCGCGCGAAAGTGATGCAGGAAACCGCGGCCGAAGTGCTCGACGAACTCGGCATCAACGATCCAGTGCTCGAAGTGGCAAAGGCGCTCGAAAAAATCGCCCTGGAAGACGACTACTTCGTCGAACGCAAGCTATACCCGAATGTGGACTTCTACTCAGGCGTAATCCTGAACGCTATCGGCTTCCCAACCAACATGTTCACGGTGCTCTTTGCAGTCGCGCGCACGGCGGGCTGGCTTGCACAGCTCAATGAGAGCATCGAAGATCCTGCCGCGCGTATTGGGCGTCCACGCCAGTTGTACACGGGCGCCGATGAACGGGACTTCGTGCCGATCCGAGAGCGGACCTAGACAAAGAAAAACTGGAACCAACAAAACGTGGCGGCCCTGAGGGTCTGCCACGTTTTTTAGTTGGCCTTGTGAGCAAAAGGATTCTTGGGCTTGCGCACGAAGAGCCGGATGGGAACGCCGGTCATGTCGAAAGCAGCCCGAATGCCGTTCACCAGGTAGCGCTTGTACTGTTCCGGCATCTTGTCGCCGCGCGAGGCCATCATCACAAAAGTCGGCGGGCGCGCTTTGATCTGAGCGATGTATTTCGGCTTGATGCGTTTGCCCTGCACGGCGGGCGGAGGATGGTGCTCCATTGTATGTCGCAGCCAGCGATTTAAGTCGCCCGTGCGCACCTTTGCAGTCCAGTTGCCATAAAGTTCTACAACAGCGGGCATGAGTTTTTCAGTATGCTTGCCCGTGAGGCCGGACAAGAAAACCATTGGAGCGCCGCCGGCATTTGGTAGCAGTCGGGCCGCCTTCTCGCGCAGGGCCTTGGCTGTTTCGCTTTGATTATCAACCGTATCCCATTTGGACATCACCAGTACCAAACCGCGCCCTTCCCGCAGCGCCAGATCCGCAATTTGCAAGTCCTGCTTTTCCAAAGCTTCGCCGGAATCCATAACGAGGGCGATGATGTCGGCGTATTTCAATGACCGGATCGTTTCCCCGGTAGATAAGCGCTCCAGCCGCTCTTGCACCTTGGACTTCTTGCGCAGGCCCGCCGTGTCCACCAGGCGCACATGGCGCCCCTCCCACTCCCAATCGATCGAGACAGAGTCGCGCGTTATGCCTGCTTCCGGTCCTGTCAGAAGCCTTTCAGACTGAAGCAAAGTGTTGATGAGTGTGGATTTGCCAGCGTTTGGTCGGCCGACAATCGCCAGTTTAATGGGTTTTTCGGGCGTACCCGCTGGCGCGGCTTCAACAAGATCTGCATCGGCTGCATCGATGGCTTCGACAAGCGCATCGTCGCTGAGGGACTGGTCTTCAATATCAATATGGGCGAGGCGATCCAGAATGTCCTCCGAACGGTCGAGAGCCTCCTCTTCCTCATCGCCGGCGAGCGCAGCCTCGAAGGCGACATCCCCAAGCACCGTGCGAATGGCGTCGTACAGGTCCGCCATGCCCTCGCCGTGTTCTCCAGAAATGCCTACGGGCTCACCAAGCCCCAGATTCCATCCTTCCGTTAGCCCGGCATCCGCGGCAAGCCCTTCGGCCTTGTTGCCCGCCAAAACGACAGGCAGTCCGGACTTGCGCAGAATTTCCGCAAAGCGTTCGTCTGCAGGCGTAACGCCTTGGCGCGCATCAAACAGGAAGAGCGCCAATTCGGCTTCGGCGATGGCAGCCTCTGTCTGCGCACGCATCCGCGCCTCAAGAGACCCGTCGGTGACATCTTCAAACCCAGCCGTGTCAACGAGCAGAAGCGGTAAGTCCGCAAGGCGCCCATCGGCTTGCTTGCGATCGCGCGTAACCCCGGGTTGATCGTCAACTATGGCTATTTTCTTGCCGACCAGCCTGTTGAACAGGGTGGATTTGCCGACATTGGGTCGGCCGACGATCGCAATTTTCAGTGACATGGCGCCAGCGATACGCCCCTAGCGGATCGCAAGCAAGCGCGCGTCATCTGTGAGCACGAAGAGATGCTCACCAACAGCGATGGGTTCCAGGTATACGCGCTCACCCAGATCAATGCGGTCCACGGGCTGGCCGGTCTGGGGGTCAAACGCGACCATATCGCCCTGGCTGGACACGACGATTACGCGGCCCCCTGCCACGATCGGTCCCGAATAACTCAAGCGCCCCTTCTCATCATCCATATCCCGGAACGGCACCATTTGCGTCGCCCAGTACACACGGCCCGTCTCGGCTTCCAGTGCGGCCAGGGTGGCGTCCGTGCCCGCAATGAAGATGTACTCTCCGGCGAGTGCCGGCGCCTGGGTCGACCCGATGCCTTGGGCCCAGATGCGATTGCCACTACGCCCATCGATACCGGCCGTCACACCAGATTGGTTCGCAACAATCACGAGCCCACCGGCCAGGACCGGCCTCGCTGCGATATCATTGATCGCCGAAATTGGAGTGAACCGCCCCGGACGCGACAGCGCATCACTCCAGAGACGACGACCATTGCTCGATAGATAGGCGATCACTTCTCCTGACGAATATGGGACCACAACAATGTCTTCCACCGCCGCCGGGCTTGGGCTGCCCAGAACGCGTGCTGGCTCTGCGATGGCCTGATCACTCCATTGGAGTTGACCATCTTCCAAAGCCATCACGAGGACTTCGTTGTTGTTCGACGTAACGAAAATCCGACCGTCCTTGATCGTCGGGGATCCCGTCATGGGTGCTTCGGTCTCGCGGGTCCAGATAACCCGTCCGGTCTCGGCATCCAGAGCAGTGACGCTTCCAAAGCCGCTGGAAACAACCAGTCGGTCTCCCCCCAACGCAATACCGCCGCCTATGCTCACCCGATCGCGTTCATTGCTCGAAACAATCTTGTGGTCCCACACCGGGGACCCGGTCTGGAGATCAAGGGCGTGGACACGCTGGTCAGCATCTAGAACGTAGATATGGTTTGCGTTCGCCACAGGCGCGGCGGTGAGGGCAGAATCTCGGCCCGACCCGGCCCCGACGTTTCGGCTCCAGGCAATCTCAAGGGACTCCCCGGCCAACACATGGCCAACCACTTTTGAAGGGCGCGATCCGGCCTCTGGCCATTCAGTCAGGGACTCTGCGACGGGCAAAACAATTGGCGATGTCGCCAATTCGGGGTCCGCCGCCAGTGCCTCATCGCCCAACACCATAGCGATGCGTCCGGCCCGATCCGCGGCTTCTTCCGCTTCGCGCTCGGCATTGCCGAACGTCACCAGATCGCCGATCGAGCTACAGCCGGCCAAAGCGGCAAGGCTGGCAACCACGAGAGAGAGTTTACGCAAATGGGGAACGCGGTTCATTCTGTTTCCTCTGGCATCGGCGCATCGAGTGTATCAGTCGGCGCTTCGGGTTCAGGCGCCGTGGGTGTTTCAGGTGCCACACGCGGGATCGCATCGATGGCAATTCTGGCGCGTTGCTGCAGGCCCGCAGGGGCATTAGCAGCGATCATGAGACGGTTGTAATCGCGGCGGGCACGGGAGAAATCGCCCTCTGAAAACGCCTTCGCGGCGATCAATTCCTCCGCGAGCGCTCCCAGTTGCGACTCCGTCGCGATCAACGCGCCAAGTTCTGCTTCCATGTCCGCCAGTGTCATGGTTTCTGCACGCAGGTAAACGGATTTCAGCAGCGCCAACTGCTGATATGCGTCGCCATCAGCAGACGCTGTTTCCGAAAGCGCAACAACAGCACCATTAGTGTCTCCGCCACCCTCAAGTCTGGCCTGAGCGAGCAGATGTGCGGCAAGCGGTGACAGACGCGTGTCGTCGTCTACCATCGCTTGCAATTCAGCCTGGGCCTGGCCGTAGTCACCTGACTCAAGCGCAGAAAGCGCTGACTCCAACACCGCCACCTGGGCTCGTTTCTTGGCCTCGACCTGGCCCGAGCGCCATTCGCTGAACGCCACGAAGCCAACAATTGCAATCGCTGCGAGCCAGACAATCCAACCGTAGCGCTTCCACAGTTCTCCAAGTCTGTCCTTGCGGACTTCCTCTTCGACCTCTTCGAAAATATCCGACACGGGATCCTGTCTCCAAAACTTCAGGCACCGCCATAGCCGCGCCACGCGGCGCCCGCAACGAAGTCAGTGCGTTTGACTCTCAGCTTTTGCCCAGCGTGTAGGTTTCTTTCGCGCTCGGAAACGTCCGGGCGCGCACCTCATCTGCATAAGCGCCAACGGCCTGGCTGACCAGCCCTTTCAGGTCGCCATAGGTACGCACGAATTTGGGTGTCCAGTCGAACTGGCCAAGCATATCGTTGGTCACGAGGATTTGCCCATCACAGGCCGCAGAGGCACCTATCCCAATTGTGGGACAAGCAACCGCCTCAGTGATCTCGACCGCCAAATCCTCCGCCACCCCTTCCACGACAATAGCAAAGGCGCCTGCATCAACCGCGGCATGGGCTTCTTCCAGGACCCGGCTGCGTTCATCCTGGGTCCGGCCCTGCGCGCGGAATCCGCCATTTACATTCACAGCCTGGGGCCTGAGCCCGACATGGCCCATCACCGGCACACCGCGCTCCACAAGATGGGCGATCTGTTTCGCGGCATAGGCACCGCTTTCAATTTTGACCGCCTGGCAACCCGTCTCGCTCATAATCCTGGCCGCATTGAGAAACGCCTGGTCGGAATTGGTCTCATAGGAGCCAAAAGGCATGTCCACGACGACAAAAGACTGCTGTGAGCCGCGCATCACTGCCTGCCCATGGAGAATCATCATTTCAAGCGTGACGCCCACGGTTGAGGGCAAGCCGTGAACAACCATTCCGACGCTGTCTCCCACCAGAAGCAGGTCACAGTGGGCGTCTAGTAACGCTGCGGTTGGAGCATCATAGGCAGTGAGGCATACAAGGGGTTCACCGCCCTTTGCAGCGGCGATGTCCTTGACGGTTTTTCGGCGAGTCTGTGATTGGGCTGACATGTTGCCCGATTAGCGCGCGGGCCCATTGCCTGCAAGCAGGCCCTATGCAGGGGGCCAGATCGCAACGCCAAACAAGACCGGGTGCAGCCAAAGTATCAGTGCAGCAGACACTGCCAGTCCGATGACGACCGCGCCGATATCCCCCGCCGTTGAGACCGTTGCATCTGGACCAGGGCCAAGATCGCCGCGCCGCTTTGCTGCAATCCGGGAGACAACACCGTAGATCAAGAAACTGCCGAACAGGGCGACGCTGGCCACATCCCCATTCGCCAGCAAATGACCCAGCGCCCAGAGTTTCACCGCCGCAAGCATAGGGTGTTTCAATGCCCGCTTGATCCGTCCGGTCGGCATATAGGCTGATACAAGCATAACCAGCGCAACCGGCATGAGAATATAGTTCAGGTGCCGCCCCCACACCGGTGGCGTGTAAAGAACCTCGGCAGGGCGGGCCGCGCCATACCCGTAGATGATCATCACCAATCCAGCGAGCGCAACAATGCTGTAGAGGCCCATATAGACAGGTTGCCCGAGACGCTCTCGCATATCCACGCCACTGACTCGGGACCGCAGCGACGAGAAAAGATGGGTGGAAAAGAAAACGGCGAGGCCGCCTAGCAACAAGGTCATGATCACTTCCCAGCAAACCTGCAGGGAGTATGCCTCACAAGGCCGGACTTTGGAAAGTCAGTTGCCGGATACCGGCCCGCCGAGGGCCTGGTATAGCCGGACCTGCGTCTGGAGTTGGGCGGCTCGATTGGCGATCAATGCGCGCTCAGCCGCGAAGCTCCTCTGTCGCAGGTTCAGGACATCGAGAAGGTCGGTATCGCCGGCCTGGTAGCGCACCTCCGTCAGCCTCAGCGCCTCATTCGATTCGGTGAGCACCGTCTTAAGCAGACTTTCGCGTTCACGAAGGTTCGAAAACAAGTCTGATGTGTTTTCGACATCCGCCAGTGCCGACAGGACAGTCGAGCCGTAGCGCGCAAGCCCTTCGCGCACTGAGGCATCCGCGGCATCGATCTGTGCCCCGCGAAGGCCGCCATCAAATAGGGACTGAGCCAATTGTCCGCCAACCGTTGCCGCCATGGACACCGGATCAAACACATCGGCAATCTCAGTGGCGCCGCTCGACAGTCCGCCGGAAAAGGTGAGTTGAGGCCAGCGCCGGGCCCGTGCCTGGTCTGCAGCAGCCGTGCCCGCAATCACATTGAATTCGGCAGCAACAATATCTGGTCGGCGGCGCAGCACATCGAGGGGGGTTGCCGGATCAAGTAAACCCGGCGCTGCGGGGAGCGTATCGGCTGCCTCAATTTCAGCGCCCGGATAGCGGCCTAGCAGGACTTCAAGTGCACGCTGGGCCTGACGAACCGCGATCTCCGCGGCGACCACGGCTTCCTTGGCGCTCGCAAGATCGGAGCGCGACAGCGCCTGATCCCGGCGCGCCACGGCCCCTGCTTCAAATAAGCGATCAACAAGGTCGGAACTCTCGGCAATCGCAGTCTCTGTCCGCTCAGCGAGGGCCAGTTGCCGCCGCGCCGCGATGAGCTCGAAATAGGACACCGCCGTCAGCGCGGCCACGTTCTGGCGGCTTGCCTCGAGTATAGCCTGACTCGCTGCCAACTGCGCTTCACCTGCGCGTACGCCCGCCCGGTTCACCCCGCGCAGATCCGCCTCCCATGCGACGCTGAGATTGGCCGAATAGGTGTCGATGGCGGAAGGATTTGCAAAGTTGAATCCAGGCCCCTGGGCCTCTTCAAGCGGTTCAGACTCACTGAAACCGATGCCGAGCGAGAGAAATGGCGACAGAGCCGCGCGCGATTGGGCCAACAAGGCTTCTGCCTGGGCCACGCTTTCTACACTGGCTTGCAGGTCAAGATTGCTTGCGAGGGCCTCATTCACCAGTGCTTCAACGTCAGTGCCGAAACTGCTGGACCAGCCCTGCGCGATCACAAGGTCTCCATGGCTGAGATCGGCCTGCCATTCGGCGGGCAGGGCAAATGCCAATTCGCTGGTTTCGATGGACGTGTTGCGCGCATCGTCGCTTGTAAAACTGGCAATCGTGCCACACCCTGACAGGGCAATCGCGCTCAGGACGGCAGGGACCACGGGTCGTTTCATGCACATCTCTCCTCGACCTTAGACCAAAGCCGCCTTTTCTATCGCTCTATCCCAGAGCAGTGTTAAAGTTCCATGTGTCCTCGAAAAGGCCAACGCCGTTGAAACACCACATCATCATCGCTGGTGGTCTGTTGATGCTGATCATCTTCGCCGTCCAAGGGTTTCTTGCGATACGCGAACCGGGTTTGGGTGTTCGCGAAGCCTATGTGGCGGGCGGTTTGCTGATTGGCGGCTGGCTGATCAAGTCCGGCCTGGCAGAGTGGCGCCACGCGCGGCAGTCCCGCGACTAGGGGCTGTTCCAAGGTCTCATAGACCAAAGTCGCTCTACAAAACGCTCTCTAAAACCCGGACCCTGCACAGGCGGAAAATCCCGCCACTGCATAAACGGTAAGGGGAGTACAAATGTCTCAAGACCTCAATGAAATTGACGGAAAGGGGTACTGGTCCGCGGTTGTCCGCCTGACCATTTCGCTCCTCGTCGTCTGGTTTG
Organism: Pseudomonadota bacterium; assembly: GCA_038526245.1. GTDB lineage: Bacteria > Pseudomonadota > Alphaproteobacteria > Caulobacterales > Hyphomonadaceae > UBA5336. The sequence goes on along the minus strand of JBCBGZ010000005.1, from coordinate 1,805 downwards.
CCGTCTCCTACGGCGCCGGGATCCTGTTCAGGGATTTCCTGGACCAGTTCGCCATCGGCGGAGCCCCCTTGGGCTTCTGGTTCGCGCAGCAAGGCGCGATCTATGTCTTCGTCGGTCTGATCTTCTACTATTGCGTCGCCATGAACCGGCTTGAGCGCAAGTTTGGCGTGAAAGGCTAGAGCCATGGACGCTTCATTCTGGACCTATTTCTTCGTCATCGCGACCTTCAGCCTCTACATAGGCATCGCGATCTGGGCCCGCGCCGGGTCTACGGACGATTTCTATGTCGCCGGCCACGATGTGCACCCCACGGTGAACGGCATGGCCACCGCTGCCGACTGGATGTCTGCAGCATCGTTCCTTTCCATGGCCGGCCTGATTGCCTTCATGGGCTATGGCGGCTCTGTTTACCTGATGGGCTGGACCGGCGGCTATGTGCTGCTCGCCCTGCTGCTTGCGCCTTTCCTGCGTGAGTTCGGCAAGTTCACCGTGCCTGACTTTGTCGGCGACCGGTATTATTCCGGCGCCGCCCGCATGATCGCCGTACTTTGCGCTCTGTTCGTCTCCTTCACCTACATTGCAGGACAGATGAAGGGCGTGGGCGTTGCCTTCTCGGGCTTCCTCGGCGTGCCCTTCGAATGGGGCATCATAATCGGCATGGCGATTGTGTTCTTCTACGCCACCCTCGGCGGCATGAAGGGCGTGACCTACACTCAGGTGGCCCAGTACTGCGTATTGATCTTCGCCTACACGGTGCCAGCGATCTTCATGTCCATGATCATCACCGGCAATCCGATCCCGCAGCTCGGCTTCATCAGCAATGCTGTCGGCACGGATGTTTCCATGTTGGACAAGCTGAACACGGTCGTCACAGATCTCGGCTTCCTGGAGTACACCTCCACGAACAAGTCGATGTTCGATGTTTTCGCCATCACCGGTGCGTTGATGTTCGGCACGGCAGGCTTGCCCCACGTGATCATCCGCTTCTTTACGGTCTCGTCGGCCAAAAATGCCCGCGTTTCGGCTGGTTGGGCCCTGGTGTTCATCGCCGCGCTCTACACAACCGCTCCTGCAGTTGGTGCGTTCGCCCGCCTCAATTTCATCGATAGCGTGAATGAGGCAACCTACATCACCGATGCGCAGGACTATGCGACCACATCGGCGGCGATTGTTGCGGACGGCGGCAAACCCGTTCCGGCGTGGTACAAGGATTGGGAGTCCACCGGACTGCTCGCCTACACCGACCACAATGGCGACGGCGTGATGCAGTATTGCGGCCCGAATCCAGCAGCCGACAGCACGGTTTGCCGTGCGGCCGATGGCAGCGTGCTGCAAAACGAGGTGACGCCAAACCGCGATATCTTCGTGCTCGCCAATCCACAGATTGCGCAGCTTCCTGGCTGGGTAATTGGCCTCGTGGTGGCCGGCGGCCTTGCTGCTGCCCTCTCAACGGCCGCCGGCCTGTTGATGGTGATCAGCTCGGCTGTGTCCCACGACATTTGCCGGCGCACGCTCTATCCAGAAATGTCTGACAAGACAGAGCTCCTGGTGGCGCGGGCTGCGGCGGCGGGGGCAGTCCTGTGTGCAGGTCTACTCGGCATCTTCGCGGGTCAACTCGGCTTCGTGGCCCAGGTTGTGGCGTTTGCCTTCGGCCTTGCGGCAGCCTCGCTCTTCCCCATCATCTTCCTGGGTATCTTCTGGAAACGTATGAACAAGGAGGGCGCGATTGCCTCCATGGTCTTCGGCCTGGTGAGCACATTTGCCTACATCTACTACTTCAAGTTCGGTGGTGGCACGCCCGACCA
>JBCBGZ010000004.1:0-84616 GCA_038526245.1 Pseudomonadota bacterium | reverse complement strand
AAATCGCCGAGAAGTTTCGCGGCCAAAAGGGCAAAACGGCGGAGAAGGACACCAAATGGCGCGAGGCCCCGGTGGAGAAGCGCCTGGAACATGCCCTGATCCACGGCATTCTCGATCATATCGTCGAGGATACGGAAGAGGCACGGCAGGCCCGCGAGCGCCCACTCCACGTCATCGAAGGGCCCCTGATGGACGGGATGAACATTGTGGGCGACCTGTTCGGCTCCGGGAAAATGTTCCTGCCCCAGGTGGTGAAATCGGCCCGCGTGATGAAAGCGGCGGTCGCCCATCTTGAACCGTTCATGGAGGACGAGAAGGAGCGGCTTGGTCTTGTCGGCCAGTCCAATGGGAAAATCGTGCTCGCCACGGTGAAAGGCGATGTCCACGACATCGGCAAGAATATTGTCGGCGTGGTGCTGGCCTGCAATGGCTATGAGATTGTGGATCTGGGCGTGATGGTGCCTGCCGAAGCCATCCTCGATGCAGCGGTGGAGCACTCTGCGGATATGATTGGCCTGTCGGGCCTGATCACGCCCTCCCTCGATGAAATGGTCTATGTGGCCGCCGAGATGGAGCGGCGCGGCATGGACATGCCCCTGCTGATCGGCGGCGCCACCACCAGCCCGGCGCATACCGCGGTGAAGATCGAACCGGCCTATGGCCGCGGGCCCATCATCCATGTCACCGATGCCTCCCGCGCCGTCGGCACGGTTGGCGCGCTGATGAGCGAAGAGGAACGCCCGGCTTATTGGGAAGCGGCCAAAGCACGCTACCAGCGCATGCGCGATGACCGGGCGGGCGCCGCACCAAAAGCCCGTCTGCCGCTCGAACAAGCGCGGGAAAAAGCGTTCCAGGCGGGCAATTCACCCTCCGCGCCGCCGCCTAGCTTCACGGGCGTTCGCACGTTTGAGGATTTCGATCTTGCCGACCTCGCACGCTTCATTGACTGGACTCCCTATTTCGCAAGCTGGGATCTGGCGGGCCGGTTCCCTCAAATCCTCGAAGATAAAGTGGTCGGCGCAGCGGCGACGGACCTTTGGGGCGAGACCCAAGCCATGCTCCAGCGCATCATTGGTGCGCAGTGGTTCAAACCGAAGGCCGTGGTCGGCTTCTGGCCCGCGACGCCCAAGGGCGACGACATCCTCCTTTCGACGGGCGACACGCTCCACACCCTGCGCCAGCAAATGGTGAAGACGAATGATAGGCCGAACTTTGCCCTGTCGGATTTCCTTGGGCCTGAAGACGACCATATCGGTGCGTTCTGCGTTACCGCCGGGCCAGAAGCGGATGCGCTGGCCAAGGATTTCGAGGCCGCTGGCGATGACTATCAGGCCATCATGGTCAAGGCACTGGCTGATCGGTTTGCCGAGGCGATGGCGGAGTATATGCACGCCAGAGTGCGCCGGGAGCTTTGGGGCTATGCGCCGGATGAGGATTTGGACAATGAGGCCCTGATCCGGGAAAAATATCGCGGCATACGCCCCGCACCGGGCTACCCGGCCCAGCCGGACCACACCGAAAAAGAAACCATCTTCCGCCTGCTCGAGGCCGAAGCGAGGATCGGCGTGTCGCTTACCTCCAGCTTCGCCATGGACCCGGCGCCATCGGTCTCAGGCCTTTACTTCGCTCACGCAGACAGCGCCTATTTCGCCGTCGGCCGCATCGAGCGCGACCAAGTCGAAGACTATGCGCGGCGCAAAGGCTGGGACATGCGCACAGCAGAGCGCTGGCTCGCGCCGATCCTGAATTATGATCCTTACGCAAGGGTGGCGGCGGAGTGAGCCTAACGCCCGCGCCGGGCCGCCTCGCGTTCCAGCATCTTGCGGCCTTCGCGGGCGAAGTGGGCGCGTTGGTTCATCACCGCAGCGGACGGCCTGCGGACCGACTTTGGTGTTGGCACAGGCGTTGCGGCCACAACGGGCTGGGCCCCAAGCGCGGCGATCACGGACGCGGGTAGCGTGACCATTTCGTCTTCCGGCTCGGCTTCGGCCGCCTTTACCGGCTTTCCTTTCCGCAGTTCCCAGACCGCCAGCATCATCAGGGCAGCGATCGCCCCTGCGCCGGCTACGGCGCCCTCAGCACTCGAAGGGTCGCGCCACCAGCCGGGTTCGAAATCCACCATGAAGGCACAGGGAAAGCCGAGCGCGCAGCCGATCATATACGTTGTAAATGCCCCATGCCGCCGCTGGCTGATCAATTGGGCAGAAACGTAAAGAAAGCAGCCCGAAAACAGGTATGGCACGCCATACATCAGGCCGAGCGCGCGCCAGTCTACGCCCTCCAGCGCCGGGCCGAGCCCGTCTTCCACGGCAAGGCTCATCACCATCAATATGGTCGGCCAGCGCATGACCGCCAGCGCCGCCACCGTGAAGGCCACGGCGAACAAAGCAACCATGAGGGCAAGCAGTTGGCGAGACATGGATTACGGTTAACCCAGCCCGCCTTGCTGCCCGATGAACGCTTGCTCGCAATTTGACCGCCCCCGTTCATGCATCGACAAGATATTGCCGCCGCGCTAGCTGGTGGGGCCATGTCGACCCGCGAATTCACCGCCTCCGTTTCAAAAACGCTCAAACCATTCGTGCTCTTGCTCTGCGCCAGCATCGCCTGCGGCGGGTTAACCTGGTTGTCCTGGGACAATGCCCTGATTTCTGGAGCGTTGACGGTGTTTACCGGCTTGCTCGTTTTCGGGTCGCTCATCCTGGCCTACCGACTACTGTTTCGGCCCGTCATGCTGCGGATCGGGCCGGAGGGTCTGTATCTGAAACGTCTTGGCGTCACCGTACCCTGGGACGCGATCGGTCGGATTGAGCGCTTCACCTGGAACGGGTCAGACACGCTTTTTGAGCTTGTCGAAGCCGAGGGACAGCATCCCATTTTCGACGAGCGCGCCTTGATCCTCGGGGCAGCCATGAACCAGAAAATTGGCCTGCCGCCCCTCTCCGTTCAGATGGGCCAGTATAGTGGCACGCCTGAGGATTTCGAGGCCGCCGTTCGCGCCGCTGGCGGGCCGGAAATCACCCAGGGGCAAGACCGGGCGCTGAAGCAGCCAACCTTCTGATCATTTCGCGAAGAGCTGACCCCGGTCGGCAAACGCCTTCATTTCAATGGCATTTCCGCTTGGATCGGAGAAAAACATGGTGGCCTGCTCGCCGGGCTCGCCTTCGAAACGGATCTGGGGCGGAATGATGAACTCAACCTCGCCTTTCAGGCGCGCTGAGAGGTCTCGCCACGTCTCCATATCGAGCACCAGGCCGAAGTGGCGCACCGGCACATCGCATTTATCGACCCGCGAAGTGGACGGCAGTGTGCACTCGCCCGGCGCCAGATGCGCGACGATCTGATGGCCGTGGAAATCAAAATCGATCCACTGATCACTGCTGCGACCCTCTGCGCATCCGAGCACGCCGCCATAGAATGCGCGGGCCGCCGCAAGATCATGGACCGGGAAGGCAAGGTGAAACGGGGCCACGGACTAGCCGATCCTCGCGCAGCTGGTTTCGGTCGTGTTGCCGGTCTGCGGGTTGTAAAATGAATTATAGAGCGCGTTCGGGTCCCCGGTCGGACGGGCATGCAGGGTGAAAGAGGCGTGGTTCTGCGGCATGATCTGGAAACTGAACATCCATTCGTTGGACGTTTGATCCGGCGGCGCCGCGATCCAGCGTCCGTATCCCGCGACATTGAATGTGCGCCAGGTGCCGGAATACACAATTGACCCTTGGCCCGCGAGCTGTCCGCCCGGGCCCACATTGTACATCATGTCGATCGAGACGATTTGGGAATTCGCGATGCAGCGCCATTGGCCAACCGGGCTCATCGGCTGGGCCGCGGCAGGTGCCGCCAGGCAAAGCAAAGCGCTTGCGGCAGCGAGAAGTGATCTGATCATGGAGCGGTCCCACCCGTGTTGGTTGCGCCTGTCATTAAACACTAGGCGCGAACGGCGAGCAACTCGGATCAGGGACGTGCGCTCTCTCCAGCACGGGCGCCCGCGCGAGGCGGGGATTGGGCGGAGCAGTTTGCTGGCGCTGCCCCTCCCTCGATTGTCGAAGAAGGGGCAAGGCCAAGGGGCGGGCCGGTACTCACATGGGATCGATTGCGTTCTGGCCGTAGGATGCATGGAGCGAAGCGATATGCACCGTCGGTGTTCGCGGTCAGTGCGGATGGTGCATATCGGGCTGCGCCCTCGATGCACCCTATGGCGAGCAACGCTTCCACCCGCTCTGCGGTATCAGCAAGCAGGCTCCACCCCTCCTTGCGGCCATCGCCTATCATGTGGCGGCGGAAGTCCGCGCCCGCCTCGGACAGGTCAATCGCCTCGACATGGATCCAACCATACCAGGTCAGCTCGATGCGCAGCCCGGCAAAGGCGTGTCCTTCGTCCATCATGCGCCCGGTCCAGCGCACAAATGCGCGCAGGCTCAGCCACAGAACCGGCCAGAAAAAAGGGTGAACCCGGGAGAAGGGATCGCGCAGGGCTTCCATGGCCGGGAGACTAAACCCGCCATGACCCCGGTCGGATAAGTGGACGCCTTACCCCAACTCAGCCGGGAACAGGCCGCCCGGCGCAGGCGCGCATCACATAGAAGCCGTGGCGGGTGAAGTGATCGCGCTCTTCATCGGTCAGGGAGCCGATCTTCGCAAGTTCCTCCGGCGTCGGCTCGCGGTTATTGTCCATCACCAGCAACTGGCGCACCTTCAGCGTATACTCAGCCAGCGCCTTGTCCGCCGCGCAGGCGCAATCGGCCTCACTATAGAGCGACTGGTCGTGCAGGCAGACGGCGATGAGGTCTGCGCGGCTGGGGTTTTCAGCATTGATCTGCGGGAAGGGCGGCGCATCCTCCCCGCCGCCAAACGCACCATCGTCCGGCGCGCCACACGCGGCGAGGGCAAGGGCGCAGAGTGCGGCGAAGGCGGGCGATAACGTGCTCAGCATCGGCAGATTTTGCGCTACGGCCCGGTGACCTGGCAAGGGAATGCCGGCCCGTCACTGTAAAAATCGCGCATGGTGAAGCTTTGCGGGCCGGTCTGGCTGACTTCCAGCGTGATCATATCGCTGTACACGCCGCCGACCTTCCAGGCCTCGATGAACTGGAGCTGGCCCGTGAGGCGATACTGGCCATAGGGCGTGTTGATCATGCCTTCCCAATAGGTGGGGCCATATTGCTGCATGTCCGTGGTCTGGCTGTTCAGGCCGTGGCGATCTTGCCAGACGACGACGTCGCGATACCGGGTCCACTGGACCTTCATGGGCGAGGCCGTGCCCTGGATGTTGCAGGTGGCGGTCATCATGCCGGTCTGCTCCTGGGCGATGGCAGACGCCGCGGCGAGGACGGCGGCAAGGGCAACCGGCGCCGCGCGGCGGGCGAGCGTGGTGAATGGCATGGCAGTGTCCCCGTCCTGTTTCAGACGCGGTGAGTATAGCCGATCCGGGCCGTGGGGTCAGCGTTAAAACGCCTTCATATGGGGGGCTAGCGCGTGCTGATCGCTTGGGACCCTTGACCCGGCATCGACGGGGCGAGGAGATGAGGTTCACTCCGCCGCCACCACCGTGACGATTTCAGGGGTGCAGGTGCCCTCGGTAATGCGCTCGACCTGCAGGGTCAGGGTCTCGCCGACCTTTGGCAGGGTGGGCAGGTCGCCCGCAGAGACAAACACCTCGCCGCCTGCGGACTCAAACAGCGCGCCATCCCCTTCCACGGACACCGCTATGGCCTCCTCCACGCTGGTCTCATAGGCGCACGGCCCACCCGCCATGGGCGTGGGCGCCCCCCATGCGGCGAGGGTGAGGAGGGCGAGGGCGGTGGTGATTCGCTTAGAGCAGGTCACGTCGACATCTCCATATCGTCCCCGTTTGCAAAGTTGCGGCAAATATGTCGATTCTCAACCTTGCAAGCCGTGTTTTTATCGTTGCGAGATGGGTCAAACGAATAATGCATCAAGAGCATTGATTTTATCCATTAAATTACTCCTTTCGTTCTTTCGGTCAAGGAGACAAAAAAAGCTATCAATGCGAACTTCGATACAATAAGGGAACATACCATATACTATCACAGAAAATTTGCATTAACCCGTTTGACATTTCCACTTTTGGAACCAATCATTCTGTTGGTTTCAAGAGGAGGCAAAGATGCCTACGGCTAATATCGAGTTGCCTGATGGCACAACAATTAAGATCGAAGGCGACGTCGATGAGATTGCGAAAATCACGGCGCTTTATCGAAATGCACCCCCGCAGGCAGTGTCACCTGTCCAGTCACACGCTGAGGCGACGCCTTCAAAGGGCGCCCAGCTTGCAGATCCGCAGGATAAGTTAAGTTGGCCAGAGGAGGGTGTTGATATTCCCCAGTTGGTAGCAATGATTAAAGACTGTGATGAAGCAGAATTGATAGAGGACAAAATACTAGATAAGTCAGACGTTTTGCCTAGGGTTATTCTGCCTTTCTACATTGGAGAAAAATATTTTACTGGAGATACGCTTCTGACATCTGGCGATATAGAAAAAATAACCGACCAGCTTGGTGTAAAGGTGCCAATTTCGTCGGCATCTCGCGCGCTCTCAGATAAAGGGAAGTCATATTTGAGCGCTAATGTTGTAAGAAAAAAGGGCTCGGTAGTTAAGTACAAAATAAATAGACGGGGAATGAAATATTTGGAAGAGGTTCTCAATAAGTAAATGGAGAAGTTTTTACATAAAGTACCGGATAATCTCAGAAATGAACTGATTGATGTCTTTACCAATATCGAGCGAAATTACAGGGAGCGGCGTTGGGAGCCCTCAGAATTAAATGGCGGAAAGCTTTGCGAGGTAGCCTATTGTATTATTGAGGGGTTTCTTTCCGGGCATTATCCTGAAAGGGCCTCAAAGCCTAAAAATATGGCGAATGCCTGCCGGAAATTGGAAACATACCCATCGACGTATCCCGCGTCGATGAGAGTGCAGATACCTCGGATGCTGATCTCTCTTTACGACATTCGCAACAACCGAGGGGTCGGTCATGTCGGAGGCGAAGTGAACCCGAACGCAATGGATGCGTTATGTGTGCTGCAGATGGCGAAATGGGTTATGTGTGAGCTGATCCGAGTATTTCATAACGTAAGTATCGACGTCGCCACCAAGACAATTGAAGCGCTTTCAACGAGAGAATTGGCACTCATTTGGGATACTGGATTCAGAAAGCGTGTTTTGGATCCTAAGATGTCCAATAGGCGCCAAGCATTATGCCTATTATACGCAGAGCCAAACGATGTGCATGAAGATGAATTACGTGATTGGATTGAACACCCGGACCGTTCGAATTTCCGACGCGACGTCGTTAGACCACTCCATAAAGAACGAAAAATCGAATACGATCCCGCCACAAATCGCTGTGTGATTTCTCCTTTGGGGGCGGTTTTCGTTGAGGATGAAATTCTCAAGGGTGCTAGCTTCAGCAAAACATAGTTTTTGAAGACAAATTCACTCACTCCCGCTCCACATAAAGCTGGCGCCCCATTTCCTCGTATTTCTCGCTCATCTCAGCCATCCCCCGCGTCGCCTCTTCGGCCTGGCGTTCGAGGTCGGCTTTCTCATTATCGCTCAGCCCGTCGGCGTATTCGCGCACGTCGGCGGTGATCTTCATGGAGCAGAATTTCGGGCCGCACATGCTGCAGAAATGGGCGACCTTGTGGGCCTCTTTCGGCAGGGTCTGGTCGTGGTAGTCGCGGGCGGTTTCGGGGTCCAGCGACAGGTTGAACTGGTCTTCCCAGCGGAACTCGAACCGCGCGCGGCTTAGCGCGTCGTCTCGGATTTGCGCCGCGGGGTGGCCCTTGGCGAGGTCTGCGGCGTGGGCGGCGAGTTTGTAGGTGATGACACCGACTTTCACATCATCCCGGTCGGGCAGGCCAAGGTGCTCCTTCGGCGTCACATAGCAGAGCATGGCCGTGCCGAACCAGCCGATCATGGCCGCGCCGATGCCGGAGGTGATGTGGTCATAGCCCGGCGCGATGTCTGTGGTCAGCGGCCCGAGCGTGTAGAAGGGCGCCTCGCCGCATTCGCGCAGCTGCTTGTCCATATTCACCTTGATCTTGTGCATGGGCACGTGGCCGGGCCCTTCGATCATCACCTGACAGCCCTTTTTCCAAGCGATCTGCGTCAGCTCGCCAAGGGTTTCCAGCTCGGCAAATTGGGCGCGGTCATTGGCGTCTGCGATACTGCCCGGGCGCAGGCCGTCGCCAAGGGAGAAGCTGACATCGTAGCGGCGCATGATGTCGCAAATGTCCTCGAAATGGGTGTAGAGGAAGCTCTCCTTATGGTGGGCCAGGCACCATTTCGCCATGATCGATCCGCCGCGGGAGACAATGCCCGTCACGCGCGCCGCGGTGAGGTGGATATAGGCCAGGCGCACGCCGGCATGGATGGTGAAATAGTCCACGCCCTGCTCGCACTGTTCGATCAGCGTGTCGCGGTAGACCTCCCAGGTCAGGTCCTCGGCGACGCCATCGACCTTTTCCAGCGCCTGGTAGATTGGCACGGTGCCGATGGGAACGGGGCTGTTGCGGATGATCCATTCGCGCGTGTTGTGGATGTTCCGGCCAGTGGAGAGGTCCATCACATTGTCGGCGCCCCAGCGGGTCGCCCAGACCATCTTGTCCACCTCTTCTTCGACAGAAGACGTGACCGCGGAATTGCCGATATTGGCGTTGATCTTCACCAGGAAGTTGCGGCCGATGATTTGCGGCTCCAGCTCGGGGTGGTTGATGTTGGCCGGTATGATGGCGCGGCCTCTGGCGATCTCATCGCGCACGAATTCCGGGGTGATGAAGGGCGGGATCTCGGCGCCGAAGCTCTCGCCCTGGCTGATGGCGACTTCGGCGCGGGCCAGCTGTTCCTGGCGGCCAAGATTCTCACGCTCGGCGACGTAGATCATCTCCTTGGTGATGATGCCGGCCTTGGCGAATTCGTATTGGGTGATCGGCGCATCACCGACGCCGCGCAGGGGCGCGTTGCGGATGGGGAATTCCCGGGCGAGGTACTTGCCCGTTGCGCCGCCATTGTCCTCGGGTTTCACCTCCCGGCCCTCATAGTCCTCCACGCCGCCGCGTTCCTTGATCCAGGCCGTGCGATGGCGGGGCAGACCCTTTTCCACGTCGATCTCGACGTCGGGGTCAGTGTAAGGGCCGGAGGTGTCATAGACCGGCACGGGCGGCTCATTGGCGGTGGGGTGCAGGTCAATCTCGCGGCGCGGCACGCGGAGGGTCGGGTCCGCCTTTGGATGGGTGTAGACCTTGCGGGAGCTCGGCAGCGGCCCTGTGGTGACCTCAGGCGTCGAAAATTCGGCTTGGGGGGTGTGCTTGTTCATGGTGGGTCTCCAAGTCAGGTGTGGCGCGCGGCGCGTATGGCTGTGGCGGTTGTATCGAGTTGCGCGGCGTAGCGCGGGCGGGTGGCGTCTAGCACAGCGGATGGTGCGGTTGAGGGGTGGCCAGCATTGAAAGGCGGCTGCGGGTTGTATTCAAAACCGAGCTGGAAGGCCTGGGCGACCGCTTCGCCTTGCAGGGTGGCAATCAGGGTCAGCGCAAAGTCGATGCCTGCGGTGACGCCGCCGCCGGTGAAAGTGTTGCCATCGCGCACAACGCGGGCGTCTTCAAAAACCGCACCGCAAAGTTCCAGCAAGTCGGTGTAGGCCCAATGGGTGGTGGCGCGTTTGCCTTCCAACAATCCGGCTGCGCCGAGGATCAGCGCGCCTGTGCAGACCGACGTGACATAAGTCGCGCCCGCGCCCTGCGCCTTCACGAAGTCGAGGGTCTCGCCATCCGCGATCGCATCGGCAGTGCCAAAGCCGCCGGGTACGCAGATTAAATCGAGTTGCGGCGTGTCATCGAAAGCGTGGGTTGGCAGGACGGTCAGTGCGCCATCGGTCTTCAATGGCGCCTGCGATTTCGCGATGACGCTTGTCTCGCTGTCGGGCAAACGCTGCAAGAGCTGCAACGGCCCCGTAAAGTCGAGCTGGGTCACGTTTGGAAACAGGATAAACCCGATCCGCATAACTTGCCTCCGTCCCTCCGCCGGGTCGGGGCCTCACACCATGTGAGGGCCTAGCCGGATCAGGTTCAAAGAGTGCTGGTGGTCGCTTACCGCCATCTCAGCCCGTGCACGGGCACCCCTCGGATCAGTCAAGCCTAGTGCAACGGCGGTGATTTGGCTAGGGGAGAAACATGGTCGACAGTGACACCCTCAACGCCCCACTGGAACCGCTGGCCGGAGTGAGCCTGTCTCCGCCGCAGGTGGACGATCGCGAGGCCGTTCGCGCCGCTGCGGACGATCCTGAGACGTGGACCTGGTTTGGCTATCGCGCCGACGGCGATCATTTCGAGACATTCTGGCCACCTTTCTGGGATCATCATCAACCGCCCCGCGAGGTCCGCTGGATTGTGCGTTTCGAAGGCGAGATCGTCGGCTCAACGTCATTTCTGAATGTGGAACCGCGCCACAAGCGGCTGGAGATTGGCGGCACTTGGTACCGCGCCGATATGCGCGCGACCGTGGTCAATCCGGCGGCGAAATTCCGCTTGCTGGAGCGCGCCTTTGCCTGCGGGTTTGAGCGCGTCGAGCTGAAAACGGACGCCCGAAACGCTCGCTCGCGCGCAGCAATCGTGAAGCTTGGAGGGCGGTTCGAGGGCATGCTGCGTCGGCACATGGTGAACCATGACGGCAGCGCGCGCGACACGGTTTACTACTCTATCCTGGCCGAGGAATGGCCCTCCGTGCGCGACCTTCTGAAAGACCGCCTCGCCTGAAGCCCGCCCACGCCCACACAGAGTTGACGCGAATTGACAGCGTTGTCAGTGTGCATTGACTTGTCAGGAGGGAACAATGCGGACGCTTATCGGGGCAATAATCGGACTTGCGGTCACCCTCTCGGCCTGCGTGCAGGCTTCGAAACAAGATTTGCCCGAGGCTGCAACGTGCGGTGCGAATGACCCCATCGGCAGATTTAATCCGTCTACGGACGTATTTTTCACCCATTTCGATATCAAGACGGATACGGACGATCTCCACTCTGCGGCGGCGGTCGCGACCCTTCTGGCGCATCCGCGCTTCAAGTGCGTGGACTATTACGCCGTCTCCGGCACCTATGGCATTCAGGTCGGCGAATATGTGGACCCGGGGCCCCTGTTTGCGGACGCCTTTAGCGAGCGCTGGCTCGACGCGCACACATCGCGCACGGCCGCCATCGAGACGCTTGGTCTGAAAGCGGCTGACATCATGGGCGAGGGCGGCCATATCTGGATCATGGAAGGCGGCCAGTCGGATGTCAGCGCCGGCGCCCTGAGACACGCGCTGAGTCTGGCGCCGGACCTGCCTGCCAAGACACACTTTCACGTGGTCCAGCACAGCGACTGGAACGAACGGGTTACATCGCCGGGTGCGCTGGCGTTCCTGAAGGCGCAGGCTGACTACATCAAGATTGAAGACGGCAATGTCGTTGGCAACGGAACACCGGGCTTCAATACGCCGAGCGGGGACGCCTGGCCGGCTCTGCTCGCAGACCCGGAAACGGGCGCCATCTGGCAACAGGCCAGGACGCTCGGCCTGGCGGCGAACGGTACCGGGTCCACAGATGAGACCATTGCGACCGGGGGCTATAACAATCCGTCCATCGGCGCGGGCGGACTCGATTTCTCGGATGCAGCGGAGGCCGCCTGGATCTTCGGCTATGAAGACCTTGCAGACGTGGACGCGTTCGTAGCCACTTTCGCGGCGACGACCGGTCAGCCCTAGGCCAGAAGCGCGTCCTGCACGTCTGTCTTCCAGCCAACATGGACGGTGCCGTCTGCCTCAATCACGGGGCGTTTCACAAGCGTTGGATTGGCGATCAGGAGCGGAGCGGGGTCGCTCGTCGCCGATTGCTTTTCCGCCTCGCTCAGGCCGCGCCAAGTGGTGGACGCCTTGTTCAGCAGCTTGTCGCCGACAGTCGCCAGCCAGATGGGGACTTTCTCGCACAGGTCAGCATCTGCACGGATATCGATGAACTCGAAGGTTTTCCCGGCGCTTTCGAGCGCCTTGAGCGCCTTTTTGCACGTATCGCAGTTTTTCAGACCGTAGAGGACAAGGCTCATGAACTGGGGGCTCCTTCAGGGCGTTTGCAAATCAGCGTGCCGGAGAAGACGCCATTGCGGGCCTCGATGGCCGCGCGCTCTCGCGCATCTCCGATCACGGTCGCCTCGAAATTGGTGCGATAGTTTCCGGGGTCCACTCGCGGCAGGCAACTTTCCAGAAGGGTCGGCTCAACCACGAGCGTGGCCCTGCCGATCACACGCTGGCGCACCGGGCGGGGATTACCGTTAAAGTGGTTGGCAAAGGCATCGACGATGCTGTCATCTGCCCGTTCCCGGTAGAGCCGCCAGCCCGGAGGGACCCCAAACTCGGCGGCGAACAGCGCCTCATCCTCCAGGGTGAGCTGAACTTGCGTGTCGAGGGCGGCAAGCTGTTCCTGGCGCTGGGCCTCGGTGAGACGGCCAGCCATGACCTCGGCTGCAAGGTCTTCACTGGTGCTGCGACGCGATTTTTCCATCAGCGCGGGGTCCGGTGTGCCATGGATGGCGATGATGGAGCCAGGCGTAGCTTCCAGGCGCGCCGCGGCCGGGACGAAGTAGTTCCCGCACGAAGAACTACACTCCCCATCGATCACCAGCGTGCGCGGCACTTCGGCGATCTGTCTGGCGATGGCACGGCCTGCGCCTGTCTCGCCGCCGGGTGTGTTCACCACCACGCGGGTCACGTCGCGGGTCAATGTCTCTCGCGCGCACGCTTCCATTGCGTCATTGATTTCACCGCGCAGGCGCACAGTGCTGTCATCCAGCATGAGGCAGGCATTCGAGCCGAGCAGGCCGCGCGTGCTGGTGCAGGCCGGAAGCATGAGCACTGCGAGCCCAATCACCATTGCCAGTAAGCGATGCACCATCATCCAGCCCCCTGACTTGACGCCATGCCACAAGAGTGTCGAAATCCAAGTCGATACAAAGAGGCTATGGCGCCGGAGGGAGATGGGCAATGGCGAAACTTATCTACAACATCGTGTTTTTGGCGATGGCGCTCTTTGTGCTGATCATGCTGCTGTTCCGCTTCACGGAAGGCTCGTTTGAAGCCGCAGGCGCGCGCATGGACGCGCTAATGGGCGTTGCGGCCGAACGCGGCGGCGAAGCGGCCCGCGATCTTGCCGATGATATCGAAGAGATTGCCGAAGACGTGGCCGACGGTCCTGACGACCGCAACTAGTCGTCTGCCGGGTCATCCGGCGAAGCATAGGTTGCAGCCAGGATCGGCCCCATGGCGAGGCCGAATTCGCGGCGCTGGTCTGCTGGCACATCCAGCCGGGAGACTTTCCCGTCCAGGTAAAGCGCGTTGTCCAGCTCCAATACATCACGGAAGACGCTGGCGAATTGGTAAAGGTTCACCGGGCCTTCGCTGATCACTATCCAGACGGTCTGCCCATCCTCCAACACCCCAACGCCCGAGCGGCGATATACGCTGTCACTGGCCTCCCTGAATGCCGGGTGGAACTCACCATCGATGACCAGCATGGGGCCAGATTGGGTCGCAATGTCTGGCGCAATCTCAGCCTCGGCATAGGCCTCGGTGTCCAGGACGCCCGCAACGCCGTCCTGCACATAGAACACACCATTGGGCAGCAATTGGAAGTTGCCGGGACCATCGCCCAGCACGAGGGGACGAAGCTCCTCGCCTTCGCTGACCAAGAGCCCCACGGGACGGCGGTCGGTGTGATACATTCCGCCATTGGTGATGAGGGCGACCTCTTGGCCGGATGCTTCCAGCAAGCGTTTCAGGCGCGTCGGCTGGCCGATCAGCTCCCCGGCCCCGTCCTGCCAGTGCAGGCTGATCTGATAGGCTTCCAGATCAAGGGCGCAGGCAGTGTACACGACCTCGCCATGGGTGAGTGTATCGCACGGAGATTCGCTGGCGACCGGTGTGGAAAGTGCGGTCACCACCGCAAGGATAACTGAAATCATCGCTCGGGCTTAGGGGGCATCTGCGGCGAAAGCGAGGCCAACACTGCAACGCACAGTCGGGCCCCGCACCCCCTGGTTTAGCCAAGCACTTCGCCGAGAAACTGGCCGAAGCTCGCCCAGCTGCGCTTGTCAGCCTCAGGTTGGTAGACTGTTCCCATTTCGGGATTGTTCGCGCCGGGCGTCGTGAAAGCATGCATGGCGTTCCCGAACGCGTAGAGCTGCCAATCTGCCTTGGCGGCGTCCATTTCCTGGGACAGGGCCATCACGTCTTCAGGCTTGGCCATGGGGTCCAGCCAACCATGGTAGGCGATGACTTTGGCGTCGATCGAGTAGCCGGAAATGTTGGTCGGCGCGCCAAACAAGCCATGGAAGCTGGCGACGCCGCCCACGTCCATGCCTGCCCGCGCCATATCCAGCACGCAAAGGCCGCCAAAGCAGAAACCGGCCGCAGCGCGCGCGCTGGTGTCGACCCCATCCAGCGTCCTGGCATGGTCCACGGCGCCCTTCAGCCGGGCCTGCAGCTCCGCGCGGTCTTCCACCAACGGCATCATCAGCGCCTGGTTTTCCTCAACGGTGGTGCCGCGTTTTCCGGCGCCATAAACATCAATGGCGAACGCCGCATAGCCAAATTCAGCGGCGATCCGGTCGGCCTTCCCGCGCTCATAGTCGGATTGGCCGGCCCAGGCGTGGGCAACGAGAACAACCTTCGCCGCAGGCCCTTCCGGAAGGGCGAGGTAACCCTCATAGGAAGCGCCGCCGACCTGATACTCGAACGAATGTGTAGAAATGCCCATGATTGTATCCTCCGAATTGGCAGAAGTTTCACGTTTTCATGCACAAGAAGTGTGCGCGTTGCCACTGGAATCCGTCGGCCAAGGCCGTTAAGCCAAGTTCGGGGTTCGGATTAGATCGGTGATAGGTTCACATGCTCGTTCTGAAATCCCTTTCGAAATCCTATGGCGGCAAACAGGCCGTCGACAGTCTTTCGCTCGAAGTGCAAAAGGGCGAAGTGTTGGGGTTCCTCGGGCCGAACGGGGCCGGTAAGTCGACCACCATGCGGATGATCGCCGGAGTCATGCTGCCCGACAGCGGCGATGCGACCATTGCGGGCCACTCTATCGTCTCGGACCGGCGCAGCGCCCAGACTGCCTTGGGTTATCTGCCAGAGGGCGCACCCCTCTATGGCGATATGACCCCGCCGCAATTCCTGAACTTCCTGGCCAGTGCGCGGAATCTGCCCAAAGCGGAGCGGAGCGACCTTGTGGACAAGGCCATCGCAGACGCGCGCATCTCCGCTGTGGTGTCGAAACCGATTTCGGCCCTGTCCAAGGGCTATCGCCGCAGGGTTGGCCTGGCAGGCGCGATCCTCCACGATCCGCCCGTGCTGGTGCTCGATGAGCCAATGGATGGTCTCGACCCGAACCAGAAACGTGCCGTGCGCGCCTTGATTGCGCGGATGGCCCCGGAAAAGGCGATCCTGATCTCGACGCATACGCTGGAAGATGTGCCCGTGCTGTGTTCGCGCGTCGCCATCATTGACCAGGGCCGGATCGTAGCCGATGCGGCGCCGGGTGAGCTTGCGGGCGACGAAACACTGGAAGCGGCCTTTACGAAGCTGACAGACCAAAGCGAGGCAACCGCAGCATGATCGCTGGGCTGGTGACTCCGTTTCGAGGGCTGAAAGCAGCCTTTTCCCGCGAAATCCGCGCCTATTTCGCCGCGCCCGTGGCCTATGTCTTCATTACCGTTTTTCTGGTGGCCCTTGGCCTGTTCACCTGGGAAGGCGCGCGTTTCTTCGATACGGGCAGCGTGGACCTGGCGCCCTTCTTCACATGGCACCCCTGGCTGTACATGATTTTCCTGCCCGCCCTGGCCATGCGGCTCTGGGCCGATGAGCGCGCTTCCGGCACCGATGAATTGCTCCTGTCGCTTCCGGTCTCCCTGCCTGGTGTGGTCCTCGGCAAATTGCTTGCGGCATGGTCCGTCGCCGCAGTCGCCCTGTTGTTCACGGTGCCCATGTGGGTGACGGCTAATATTCTCGGCAGCCCGGACAATATCGCGATTGCGCTTACCTATTTGGTCAGCCTCGCCATGGCCGGCGCCTATCTCTCCATCGGTGCAGCGGCGTCTGCACTCACCTCGCGCCAGGTGACGGCGTTTGTGATTTCGGTGGTGGTGGCTTTTCTCTTCACAGCCGCCGGCTGGCCGCTCGTGCTTTCGGGCATTGCCAGTCTCGTTGGCCCGGCTGTGGCCGATAGCGTGGCGACATTTTCCTTCCTGACCCACTTTCAGGCAGCGCAGAATGGTGTCCTTGAGGGACGTGCCCTATTCTTCTTCGCCAGCGTGATTGCAGTCTTCCTCGCTCTAAATGGGCTGTGGGCGGCGCGGAGGCGCGTGCCATGACCGCACTTACAGGACGCGCCTGGCCAACTGTGACAGCGCTTGCGCTGATCGGACTTTTTATCCTTGGGAACCTTGCGCTCCAGCCACGCCTGGCCAGCGCCCGCGTCGATTTCACTGAACGGGGGCTCTATACACTGAGCGATGCGACCCGGAACACGCTGGGGTCGGTCGCCGAGCCTATCGATCTCACACTCGTTTACTCCCGGCGCGTCGGACAGGACTATCCTCGGATACGCGCTCATGCCGCCCGGGTGAGGGAGCTTCTCGAAGCCTATGCGAGCGCCAGTGGCGGACGCCTGCGCGTTCGCGAACTGGACGCGACCCCTTTCTCAGAAGCTGAAGATGTGGCCCTCGCCGCCGGACTGACGGGCGTACCCACCCAGGGCACTGATCCGCTGTATTTCGGCCTGATCGGACGCAATAGCGTGGATGATGAGCGCATTATCCCCTTTCTGGCGCCGGAGCGCGGCGGCACTTTGGAATACGACCTGACCCGGATGGTGGCGCGGCTGGATGATCCATCCCCCGCCCGCGTGGGCCTGGTGTCCAGCCTTCAGGGCCTGCAAGGCGACGGCGTTGAGACCGGATATGGCGTGTTGCGCGACATGAAGCGCTCCTACGGGCTGGAACAGATTGATGACGCCTTCATGAGCCTGCCAGAGGATCTGGACGTGCTTGTGCTGGCCCATCCGCGCCCTTTAAATGAGTACCAGACCTGGCTGGTGGACCAGTTCGTCTTGCGTGGCGGGCGGCTCATCTGGCTGGTGGACCCAGCCGCGAAAGTGGCGGGCGGTGGCGGGCTGTTAAATATCGATCCGGCCCCGCCGACCAGTGATCTGGGCACACTTGGACGCCACTGGCAGGTGGTTCTGGCCGAAGGCGCAGTGGCCGATGCCAGCAATGCCCTGCCCGTTCAGACCATTTCGCCGGACGGGCGCAGCGATATTGTCGGCCAGCCCCTGTTTATCGCAGCGATCCCAGCGAACATGTCGCGCACCGATCCCATCACATCAGAGCTCCAGCGCGCGGTGAATCTCGGCGCACCCGGCGCGTTATTCGTGGCGTCATCGTCTCCATTCGTGACGGAAACGCTGATTTCCACGGGCCCGGCGCCATCATTCATTCCAGCCGCCGATGCCGTCCGGGAAATGCCCCCCCCGGATGTTCTGCTGGCCTATGACACGCTTGACGGTCCGTTGACCCTCGCCGTTCGGCTGACCGGGTCGGCCAGTACGGCTTTCCCCAATGGGCGACCGGTCCTACCGCTGACGGGCGATCCCGTGGAGGACGAGTTGATGCGCGCCGAAGCCGCGATCGCCCCGCCCCACATCACCGACGCCGAGCGGGAGGCCGCAATCGTCATCATCGCTGATGCGGACTTCGTCGATGATGGCTTCTACATCAATCCCAATGGCGGCGCGGTGATTGCCGACAATGGAGCGTTCCTCCTGAACGCCATTGATGCGCTAACGGGCATTGATGGCCTCCTGGCGCTGCGATCACGGGCCGAAAGCCTGCGTCCCATGACCCTCGTGGAAGACATGCGCGAAGCCGCGGAGGCAGAGTTCTTCGACGAACAGGCCCGGCTGGAAGAGCGCCTGTTCACGGTGCAATCGGAACTGGATGCCTTCCAATCCGAATTGGTGGCGGCGGCGGCAACGGGCGGGGATCTGGAAGCGGGGCTTTCCATTGAAGAGCGCGCCCAGTTGCAGGCGCTCCGGTCAGACATTCTCGAGACCCGGGCGCGGCTACGCGACATTGAGCGCGGGTTTCGCAGCGAAATTGACCAGTTGGAGGCCGTCCTAAAGGCCGTGAATATCTGGGGCGGCGCCTTGCTTGCTGTGCTACTGGGGCTCGTCATCTGGTGGCGGGGGCAGCGCGCATGACAGTTCCAGCAGAGATCCGCCGCCAGCGGGGGAGAACTCTCCTGGCGATTGGAGCCGCCAGCGCCGTAATGCTCGGCTTGATGGGTCTGGAGTCGCTCTCCGGCGGCAATGAGCTTGAGCGACACCCCCGCGCAGGTACACCCGTTCTGTTGGGACTCGACCCGGTGGCGGACGTGGCGCGCATTGATGTGCGCCTGGCGGATAATTCCTACGCCCTCGTGCGCGCTAGAGACGGATGGCGGCTCGACAGTGATGCAGGTTATCCCGTGCGCCAGGACCGGATCGGTGAGCTTCTGACGGGCCTGCGCAGCCTGAGCTGGGGCGCCGCGAAAACACAGGATCCCCGCAAGCTGGATCAGCTGGGTCTTGCGGACCCGGATGCGGGCGGCAATGGCGCGGAAATCCTCTTGCGGACCACGGGCGGCGAAATCGTCGCCGACTTCATTGCCGGGCGCCGGGGCGACACCCTCTATCTGCGCAATCGCGGTGAGCAGCTCTCATTCAGCGGAGAAGGGGAGTTGCCGCCCCTGAACAGCCGCCGGGCGTGGCTCGATTTCGACGTCATCGCCATGGTGCCTGACGCCATTGCGGGCGTTGTGCTCGAAACACCTGAGGGCGAGCGCCTCCACCTGGTGCGCCAGCCCGATGGCGGTCCGCGAGACTTCATTCCCGGTCCGGCCCATGAAAATGAAAGGCTGGTCAGCCGCCTGGCTGCGGCGACCCCGGCCCTTGCCTTGTCGCGGTTTTCACCGCTGGATGTGAAGCCGGATACGGCGCTTGAGACGGCGCCCGTCGCGCGCCATACGACACTGACCAAGGACGGTCTCGAAGTGATTTCCGAGGCGTATGAAGAAACCGACGGACTGTACCTGACAATTCGCGCGGTTGAAGCGGCAGAAGGCGCGCGCAGGGCGCAGGACGTGAATGCCCGCGCGATTGGCTGGGCGTTTCGGCTCAATCGCTATGACTGGGCCGACTACACCGTCTCGATCTCCGATATCGTTGAGCGCGCCATCGTAGACCCTCCATCGGACGGATGATCGATAAAAAAGCCCCCGCTCAATTCGAACGGGGGCTAAGGTCGCCGGCGGACAATCCGCCGACTTTGGTTTGGACGATTAGAACGCGCCGCCGCAGTTACAGCCTTCACCAATGTTGATGATGATTTGCTGGACGCGGTTGGTTTCAACGCGGACCGGGTTGGTCACCGTTTCCACTTGCGGGCGGACCCGGCGGATGGTCACGGGCTGAACCATGGTGCGAACGATAGGCTGGTAGATGTCGCGCTGGGTCACGGCTTCGAACGTCGTCTCGGTGACGTCTTCGCGGCGGTTTTCAGTAACCTGCGGGATGTAGTTCACGATGGTCTCCGGCACGAAGGCCTCTTCCACGATGACCGGCAGCGTATCGGTTTCGAAGCGCGTGTTTTCGGTGATCGTTTCAGACTGCGGACGCAGGATGCGACGCGTGATCGGCTGAACGTTGGTCACAACGACCGGCTGGATCACGTTGCGGGTGATCTGGTCGATGTAGACGTCTTCCACTTCGTACACGGTGCGCTCGGTCACCTGCTCGATGATGTTCTCGACCATGTCCGGAGCAGCTTCCGTGTCCACACGCGTGGGCAGGATTTCTTCTTCGAAAATGGTGTCGCGGGTGATGGTTTCCGTGGTCGGGCGCAGGATACGGCGCTCGATGGGCTGGATGATCGTACGTTCCAGAGGCTGGGTGATGTTGCGCTCGGAGACATATTCGATAACGCGCTCCGTCACTTCCTCGACACGGTTTTCCGTGACTTGTGGCTGGAAGGTATCCTGGATCGCTGGAACAGCATCTTCTTCGACGATTGTCGGCAGGATGTTCTCTTCATACCGGGTCGGCGCCGTGACCGTCTCAGTCCGCGGGCGGATGATGCGACGCTGAACAGGAACAACGGTGACGCGCTCTACGGGCTGGATCACATCGCGCTGGACGATGACGTCGTAGAACTCTTCGCTGACTTCCTCGCGGGACTCCACGGTCTCTTGTGGGATGACGTTTTCGATGACCGCAGGAACAGCATCTTCTTCGATGATGACGGGAAGAATGTCTTCTTCGAAACGGGTCGGCTCAATGATGTCTTCAACGCGGCCCTGGAGGATTTGACGCTCAATCGGCTGCACGATGGTGCGCTCGAGCGGCTGGATCACGGTGCGTGACGTGATCGCGTCGAAGAACTCCTCGGTGACCTCTTCGCGGCGCTCGGTGGTGACTTCTTCCTGCACTGGCTCACAGCAAACCTGGGTTTCTGCTGCCTCTTGCGATCCGCCCAAATAGTTAAAGTCTGCGGTGTCGCGAGAGACCATGACACCGGCAGCGCGGGAGCGTTCCAGCAGCTCCTGAATCTCTGCTTCGGACAATGCCCGCTCGGTTGATTGGGCCGTTGCCGTAAGCGGCAGTGCTACGGCGAGCACTGCGCCGATGATGGCGCCCTTTCCAACGATTTTCATTCCAAACCCCTTGGCTTCACTTAAGTTTTTGCCCTTGCCTCTCCCCGGGGAGATCAGGCCAACTTCCGGCACAACGCCGCTTAGTCTCTTCCCGTATACGCAGCCAAACAGGCGCGCTAAAGCGCATTCCCCCAAAGCGTGTACACTTTGTGCAGCACTCTTTTTGGCATGATTTCGCGCCTGAGCTGTCTGTATTTTAGTTAACGGCGACTTGGTAATTAAAGCCGTGCGGTAGACTGCCGGATAATACTACAGGTCTTGGGAATCACTTCACTGAGCGCTCAGAATTCCGCCTTGCACCATTGTGAGACTCGCGCCGATTGAAGCGATGTGGGGATTCTCGATTGAGGCGAGTTCAATCGACCGTCCACGAACGAAAAAACCCGCAGGCCGTAGACCCGCGGGTTCCATTCTGAAGGATATTCGTCTCCGGCGGTCTAGGCGGCCGGCAACGGCCCGACGTCCAATACGTCTTCCACCGTGCGCAGGCCCGGGCGCGGACTGCCGACGAGGACAGCCATATTGCCTGGCAGGTGCTTGTTATCGAGCATCTTTTCGTGCGCCGTCGGAATGTCCGCCCAGGGGAAGACCTCCGACATACACGGATCGATGCGCCGATCGATCACCAGTTGGTTTGCCGCCGAAGCCTGGGCCAGGTTTGCAAAGTGAGAGCCCTGCACGCGCTTCTGACGCATCCAGAGGAAGCGGGCATCCATGGTGAGATTGAACCCGGTCGTGCCGGCACAGATGACGATCATGCCGCCGCGCTTGGTGACGAAGACCGAGACCGGGAAGGTGCTTTCGCCCGGATGCTCAAAGACGATGTCGACGTCTTTCTTGTTGGTGAATTCCCAGATCGCTTTGCCGAATTTCCGGCACGCTTTCATATAGTCCCCGAATTCCGGACCGTTCACCGTGGGCAACTGGCCCCAGCAGTCGAAGTTCTTGCGGTTCAGCACGCCCTTCGCGCCCATGGAGTAGACGAAGTCGAACTTGTCATCATTGGACACGACGCCAATCGCGTGGGCGCCCGTTACAGCGCAAAGCTGAACGCCAAAGCTGCCTAATCCACCTGAAGCGCCCCAAACCAAAACATTCTGGCCCGGCTTCACGATATGGGGCCGGTGGCCGAACAACATGCGATAGGCAGTGGCGAGGGTCAGCGTGTAACAGGCCGACTCTTCCCAGGAGAGGTGCTTTGGGCGCGGCATGCACTGGCGCGCCTGGACCCGTGCGAACTGTGCAAAGGCGCCATCATCTGTTTCGTAGCCCCAGATGCGCTGGGTGGGCGAAAACATGGGGTCTCCGCCATTACATTCCTCATCGTCGCCATCGTCCTGATTGCAGTGGATCACAACTTCGTCGCCGGGCTTCACGCGCGTGACTTTCTTGCCAACCGCCCAGACAATCCCCGCGGCATCGGAGCCGGCGACCAGATAGTCTTTATGCACATGGCGGTTATCGAAACAGGAAATCGGCTCGCCGAGACACGCCCAGACACCGTTATAGTTGACGCCAGCCGCCATCACGAGGACGAGGACTTCGTCGCTATCGATTTCCGGCACCGGCACCTGTTCCAGTTGCATGGCGGTGGCGGGGCGACCGTGGCGCTCGCGCCGGATGGCCCAGGCATGCATCATTTTTGGAACATGGAATTCCGGCGGGATTTCGCCGAGATCGTAAATGTCTTTCTGGACACGGCCCGTCTGCGTATCGGCCATTAATTATCCCTCCGAATTAAAGTTCCATCCTGCGTTTCGCCTGTTACGGAACCTCCCAGGCCGTCAGACTGATGCACGTATTGTGCAATTGCAAGCGGTTTGTTGCGGTGCAGCACGATAGACTTTGGTTGCACCGGGGCAGAACATATGCCCGCTTAGGTGTCGGGAAAGAAAAACTATTTCAGACCCTATTCTGTGTCGGGTGGCTTTCGACCGGCTATTTCCGCTTCGCCTGAACGGCTATCGCCATCGGTAGGGGGCGGAGATTCAGAATCCGAGCTAGCCCCACTCGAAGGGGTCGTGCGAACCGACTTCTTCGTCGAGAACAGTGTTTCAATCACTTCTTCAATTTTGGCACCGACGCTCCGCCAGCCAAACCCAGCAAGAATGCCCAAAGCAAGATACGCCGCCTCACGTTGGTCTGCAGCAGAATCTGATGTGCTGAACGCCAATAAACCGCCCTGGACTAAGGCAAAAACCGAGAAACCCAGAACGCCAGCACCCCACGGACCGATCACATAACTTCCGATGTAAGATGGTCGGAGGTCTCCTTTCTCAGACACATACCTGTGCAGCCCTTTCAAGCTGATCAAAGTCGCTCCAATAACCGCCCCAAACGACGTAAACGTTGCCTGTGCGATCAAGGCTTGTTGGTTCTGTTCGAGTGACGAGTAGTCGCCGATCAACCACGGGACCAGGCGTGGCTTGCCGGACCAGGTGAGCGCGACTTCTTGGATTGCGATCAAGGCATAAAAAACGCACAAAGCGGCCAAGAAGAATCCTGTCCACCCGGAAGACATCCAGCTGACGCCAGACTGATCGGAACCGTTGCTCCCCGAATCATTAGACTCTGCCATATTCCCCTCACCAAAGACCCTTTTCAAAGATTAGGTGGTCGGAATAAAGACTCAATAACAATTGGCTTGATCAATCAGGAGTCTGCCGTGAAGACGTGCGCTTATGTCTATCTGGACGGCAAGATTCAGCTTGCGCGCGATGCACGAGTGCCGCTGTTTGATCGCGGGCTCCTGTTTGCCCATTCCGTATACGAAGTGACATCCGTAGTTGGCGGGCGTCTGGTGGATAGCTGCGCGCATCTGGACCGGCTCGCACGCTCACTCGCGGGGATCGATTTGCCGTTGCCGCTGTCACTGCCGGAGATTGAGGCGATGGAGACCGCGCTCTGCCGCCAGAATGCGCTCGACGAAGGTGTGGTCTACCTCCAGGTGACGGCCGGCGATTATGGCGAGCGTGACTTTGCGGGGCCTGCGCACCTTCGCCCCCGCCTGTTTGCCTTTTGCGAGTCCCGAAAACTGGTGGACGACCGAGCGCGAGACGGGATCGGAGCGGCGACCCTGCCGGACACGAGATGGGCGCGGCGCGATCTCAAGACGACACAATTATTGAGTCAGGCCCTGGCATATCGCCGGGCCGGAGAGCGTGGCGCGCAGACCGCGATCATGCATGAAGACGGCATGGTTACAGAGGCCGCGTCTGCCAATGTGTGGATCGTGGACACCCGCGGCGTCGTGCGCACGCGGGACCTGTCTCCCGCGATCTTGGGCGGCGTGACCCGCGCCGCCGTGCTGGAGCTCGGCGCCATCGATGCGCTGGAGTCGGCCTTTCGTGTCGAAGACATGATGGCGGCCAGTGAAGTGTTTCTCACTTCGTCAGGTGGCATGGTCCTTCCAGTTATCGAGATCGACGGCCAGGACATAGGCCCGGGGACGCCCGGCCCCGTCACGCGCGCCGTCCAGTCTGCCTATTGGGAGAGGATCGGCCTTGTACCGTAACCCTCTGACAGAACGGCGCGCAGTTTCATTGTCAGGATGCCCGATGCAAGCACGAGCGTCACGGCATTTGCCAGGATCACCGGCATCGCGCCCGTCATCACTCCATAGGCAAGCCACAGCGCAACACCGAGACAGAACATGGCATACATGGTCAGCGAAATGCCCTCCGTATTGCGGGTCTGAAACACTTTGACAGCCTGGGGCAGAAACGACGCCGTCGTCAGGCAGGCGGCCAACGTCCCAACAAGATCAGCAGTCATCATGGGTGATATCCTGTGCGCGAGTGCGAGACGATCTACTTAATCTGATACTGCACTTGCGAATAGGCAGGGTTTTGTCAGCCACACCATGCATAAATTCATGGCTTTCGAATCCCTTGCCAAGGCCTGACACCGGCGTCATTTTTGCAGCGCACAAACCGGGGCCAACCCGGCCGGAGGAAAAGGACCAGAGCCCATGGCGGACACAGAAACCCCCTTCCAGCACGCGCCGGACAGGCCCTGGATCTTTCGTACCTATGCGGGCCACTCCACCGCAGAGAAGTCTAACGCCTTATATCGCGGCAATCTCGCCAAGGGCCAAACCGGCCTCTCGATTGCCTTCGACCTGCCGACCCAGACCGCCTTTGACAGTGATCATATCCTCTCCAAGGGCGAGGTTGGGAAAGTCGGCGTGCCTGTTTCCCATCTCGGCGATATGCGCACCTTGTTTGACCAACTGCCCCTGGAGGACATGAACACCTCCATGACGATCAACGCCCCAGCGGCCTGGCTGCTGGCGATGTATGTGGCCCTGGCCGATGAGCGCGGCGATGACCGCAAGAAACTGCGCGGCACGACCCAGAACGACATTATCAAGGAGTATCTCTCGCGCGGCACCTATGTGTTCCCACCCGAGCCCTCCATGCGCCTGATCGGAGACATGATCGCGTGGTGCTACACCGAAGTGCCCAAATGGAACCCGATGAATGTCTGCAGCTATCACCTGCAGGAAGCGGGCGCGACGCCGGAGCAGGAGCTGGCCTACGCCCTCGCCACAGCCATCGCCGTACTGGACACGGTGAAGGCAGGCGGGCAGGTGCCGGAAGCGGACTTCCCAATCGTCTTTGGGCGGATTAGTTTCTTCGTGAATGCGGGCGTGCGCTTTGTCACCGAGCTCTGCAAGATGCGCGCTTTTGTTGACCTTTGGGAAGAAATTGGCCGCCAGCGCTATGGCGTGGAAGACGCCAAGGCTCTCCGCTTCCGCTATGGCGTGCAGGTCAATTCCCTGGGCCTGACCGAGCCGCAGCCGGAAAACAATGTCTACCGGATCCTGATTGAAGCGCTGGCCGTGACGCTGTCCAAACGAGCCCGCTGCCGCGCCTTGCAGCTTCCCGCCTGGAACGAAGCCATGGGCCTGCCGCGCCCATGGGATCAGCAATGGTCCCTGCGCCTGCAACAGATCCTCGCCTATGAAACTGACCTGCTGGAGTTCGAAGATCTGTTCGACGGCTCCCACGTCGTCGATGGCAAGACGGAAGAGCTGAAAGGCTTTGCCCGCGAGGAGTTGTCGACGATCGATGGCCGCGGCGGCGCGACTCAATCCATCGACTATATGAAGGAACAACTCGTCGCCTCACACATGGAACGTGTACGCGGCATCGAAACGGACACGCAGACCGTTGTCGGCGTGAACAAATACACGACCACAGAAGAAAGCCCCCTCAGCGCGGGCGAAGACGCCATCCAGACCGTCGATCCCGCCGTAGAGAACGCCCAGATTCGCGCCTTGCAAGCCTGGCGGGCGAGCCGGGATCAGACCGCTGCCGATGAAGCCCTCCGTATACTGAAAGAAGCCGCCAGCCTGGGCGGGAATATCATGGAGCCCTCCATTGCCTGCGCGAAAGCCGGTGTCACGACCGGGGCATGGGGCTCAGCCCTGCGCGAGGTCTTCGGCGAGTATCGCGGGCCAACCGGCGTGGCGCTCGTGATCGATACGGGCGGCGATGAAGACATGGAGGCCGTGAAAACCCGCGTGGACGAGCTCTCCGACAAGCTTGGGCGGCGCCTGACCTATGTGCTCGGCAAACCTGGCCTGGACGGGCACTCCAACGGCGCCGAACAGATTGCCGCGCGGGCACGCGC
The DNA here is from genome assembly GCA_038526245.1 of Pseudomonadota bacterium. GTDB lineage: Bacteria > Pseudomonadota > Alphaproteobacteria > Caulobacterales > Hyphomonadaceae > UBA5336. The sequence goes on along the minus strand of JBCBGZ010000004.1, from coordinate 58,194 downwards.
GGTCGGCATGGAAGTGGTCTATAACGGCATCCGTTTCACGCCGGAAGAAATCGTCGCCCAGGCCAAGGATGCCGGGGCCCATGTGCTCGGCCTGTCCATCCTGTCCGGAAGTCACCTGGACCTCGTTCGAGAAACGATCTCGGAAATGCGCAAGGCCGGTCTCGACCACATACCCCTGGTGGTGGGCGGCATTATCCCGCCGGAAGACGGCATGGCGCTGAAGCAGATGGGTGTGGCACGCGTATACACGCCGAAGGACTTCAAGATCACCAATATCATGGGTGATGTGGTCGATTTGGCGGAATCTGCCTGGCTGACGCCAGCGCAATAGGTCGCTGAACGGTTTGTAAACCTCAGCCTGCGACTTTGACGAAAATCCGTCAGAGTCGAAGGCCCCCAAATGTCTCACCCGTCCCTGTATCAGGAGTTGCGTACCGTCAGTGCTTCGGTCGGGCGGGAGCCCCTTCTCGTCCAGGGCGGCGGGGGCAACAGCTCCGTAAAAGCGCTGGGTCGTCTTTTGGTGAAAGCTTCCGGACACTGGATGGCAGACGCGGAAGATACCGACATGTTTGCAGTGTTGGATCTGCAGGAGGCTAAGACGCTCGCCATGGCAGGCGCGGCGGACTTCTCTCCGGCTGTGCGCGGCGACACATCTCTGAAACCCTCCATCGAGACAGCCATGCACGCGCTGATGCCCCAGCGCTGCGTTCTGCATGCCCACCCCATAGGCGTAATCGTCCGCACCCTGATTGGGGGGGCCTGTGGCGACATACCGGTGGTGCCCTACACCAAGCCGGGACAACCCCTTGCGGAAGCGCTCAAGGCACTTCTCGATAACGCGCCTGTAAACACCGTTATCCTGGCTAATCATGGCATTATCGTCGGCGGCAAGCGCCCAGCCATCGCTGAAGCGCGCCTGAGAGAGACATGCGCAACGCTGGATCTTCCTGCACGCGCGTTTGAAATGGTCTCCCCGGACTTGCCGGTTCTACCGGGCTACGCCGCTCTCGATCACCCGCTTGCAACTGCCCTCGCCTGTGATGACACAGCGGTGGCGGCCCTCACGTCCGGTGCGCTCGTCCCAGACCAGGTTGTCTACCTCGGTGGCGGCGGCGCCCTGGCCCGCACGGTGTACTCCGTACCCAGCGTTATTGCCGAATTCGGTGAGACCACCGGCACGCTCCCCGGCCTCATTGTTCTTGAGGGTCACGGCCTTTACCTGCGAGAAGGGTTGCGCGGCGGCGCAGCAGCCCTGGCGGACATGCTGGTCCAGATCGCGCTGAGAATACCGAAGGGTCGCCAAGTGGTCCCGCTGACGCCCGCCGATGAAGCAGAATTGCGCAACTGGGATGCAGAGGCCCACCGAAAGATCGTTGATGCCTCCCGCAAGGCCCGGCCCCTAGCCAAGGATATTGCCGTATGAGCGCCCTCCGCCCACAAATCGTGATTCCCATGTCTGGCTTTGGCGAGCGTTTCCGCCGGGCGGGCTACACGTTGCCGAAGCCGCTCATACCCGTGGACGGCAAGCCGATCATTGCCCACGTCATCGACATGTTTCCGGATACGGAAGACTTCATTTTCATTTGCAATGAAGACCACCTTTCCCACCCGGACTATCGTATGGCGGAAACCCTGCGCCGGTACTGCCCAACGGGCAAAATTGTCGGAATCGGCGCCCATAAGCTTGGGCCCACAAACGCGGTGCTGCAGGCGGCCGAACACATTGATCCGACGCGGCCCGTTATTATCAATTATTGCGACTTCACCTGCTATTGGGACTATCCGGAATTTCTGTCCTTCCTACGGGAAACCGCATGCGATGGCGCCATTCCGGCCTATCGCGGGTTCCACCCCCATTCGATCGGCTCGACCTTCTATGCCTATGTGAAGGAAACCGGGCTATGGATGGACGATATTCAGGAAAAACAGCCCTGGACCGACACGCCGATGAATGAATACGCGTCTTCCGGCACGTATTATTTCAAGTCCGGCGAGCTCTGCCTGTCAGCCCTGCGCGCACAAATGGCGCTCGATTACTCCGTAAACGGAGAATACTACGTCTCCTTGGCCTACAAGGTCCTGCAGGACGCCGGGGCGCGCACTGCCGTATATGAGCTTCAGCACTTCATGCAGTGGGGCACGCCAGCCGATCTTGAAGAATATCTGGGCTGGTCTGCCTGTTTCCGCCGACTCTTGCTGGACAGCGGCACCCGGGCGCAACAGACCGGCGCCGTCATGGTGCCCATGGCGGGACTCGGCTCGCGCTTTTCCAAGGCAGGCTACGCCACGCCGAAGCCGCTAATCCAGGTATCTGGACGGCCGATGGTGATCCAGGCCGCGCGCGACCTGCCTGATGCGCCCGTCACCCGCTTCGTGCTCCGCAAGGATCTTCCATCGCTCGTGGAAATTCAGCGCAAACTGCGCACGTCCTTCGTGGAGGCCAGCCCCCATATTCTGGACGGGCTCACCGAGGGACAGGCCATCACCTGCCTCGAGGGGCTTGAAGGGCTCTCATTGGACAAACCGCTCACCATTGGCGCCTGCGACAATGGCATGCTGTTCGACACCTCTGCCTTCGAAGCGCTGATGACGGGCGACGGACCAGACGTCATCGTCTGGACCATCCGTGGACACGCAGATGGCCAACGCCGGCCCGAGCAGTTTGGCTGGTGTGAGACCGACCAGGATGGCCGGATTATCGGCATGCGGGTGAAAGCCGCGCCAGATGACCCGAAAACCGCACCCATGGTCACTGGAACCTTCACATTCCGGCACGCCGGGGACTTTGCCCGCTGTACCCAGCGCCTCGTGGAGCGAAATGGCCGTGTGAACAATGAATTCTATGTCGACAGCCTGGTTGAGGACGCGATTGCCCTCGGCCTGGATGTGCGCGTGTTCGATATTGACCACTATATCGGCTGGGGCACGCCGGACGATCTGATGACGTTCCAGTACTGGCAGTCATGCTTCCATAAGTGGAAAAGCCACCCCTATTCGATCCCCAAGGATAAACGGGTGCCGCAAGCCAGCCTGGAGCGGTTGCTGAAGTCTGCAGCCCATATTCCACCGCGCCTGCCCGATGGTGTTCGCCCTGCGGCCGCGCCGCGCAAACGCCGCGAGTCGTTTACCGCGAAGCCGTTCATGAATCGCTTTCTGAAACGGGCCTGAGACGCGCGTTTACTGATAGCTGGCCAGCACCCTATCCAGGGTGCGCTCCAGATCGTTCAATGTCGACACTCGCCCCACGGCGTGACAGTGGGGTTTGTAGCGCAACAGTTCGCTATCGCCCGTGCCCCACATGGTTTCCGGCTCCGGCGACAGCCAGATTGTTCGCTTGGACCGGGCCGTAAGCTCCCGAAACAGGTCCATGCGCGGGTCGCCATGATTGGAGCGTCCATCTCCCAGGATGATCACTGTCGTGCGCCGGTCTATGGCGTTGGCGTACTTCACGCTCAGGTCAGATAGCGCCTGCCCGTAATCCGTTGAGCCCATGCCGTAGGCCCTCAGGATCGTTTCCATGGCGCCCTCAAACCCATCCGTATCCAGAAGGTCTGTGATTTCCCCCAGCCGCGCGGAGAAGGCAAAAGCCCGCAAGTCGTCAATCGCATCGCCCAAGGAATGGGACAGAAGCAGCAGAAACCGGACATATTGCGCCACTGAATTGGAGACATCGCAAATCACGACAATCTTGGCGCGTTCACGCACTTTCTGCTTCCAGTGCAATTGGAACGGCACGCCACCCAGTCCCGCATTTGTGCGCAGAGTTCGCCGCACATCCAACTTGCCGACGGATTGCTTGCGCCGCCGCCGCGAGTGCTTTGTGGCCAGGCGCTTGGCAACCTTTTCCACAAGCGCGCGCATGCGGGCGTAGTCGGCCCGGTCCAGGGCGTTGATCGGCATTTTGGACAGAAAGTCCTCACGAAACGCCTGCGTTGCCCCCGCGCCGAACACGTCGAACTGACGCTCGGTATAGTCTCGCGCGCGTCGGAGCATGTCTCGGCGCGCCTCGATCATCGCCTGGGCTTCAGCCTCGCCCTCGGGCGTGCGCTCCTGTAGCCTTTCGAGAAGATCGGCCTCCAATTGCTCAACGCCCATCTCCTTCAGGATTTGCTGGGCGTAATAGGCCGTCTGCGTCGAAAACCGGATGTCTTGTGCGCCTGCTGCGCGACCGGCGCGCTCAATCGCCGTTTCAATCGCGCTTTCATCGCCGGATCGGATCAGATCCAGCAGGTTTTCCGGGGGTGGGTCGCTCTCAGACGCCGCGGTGTCATCAGATGACCCGTCTGCACCGTCGGTACGTGCCTCAGATCGCGAAAAATAGAGGTCAAACAACCGGTCAAAGGCCGCGTCCTCATCTGCGGACTTGGCCAGAGCCGGTCGCAGGGCGGACTTGAGGACATCTTTGTCCGCATACCCCACCACCGACAAGGCGCCGGCAGCATCAATTGCCTCAGCGGGGGAAACCGCGACATCGGCAGATCGCAGCGCCCTGATGAAATCCGTCAGTGTACGGGTCGCGCTCACGCCGTCTCTCCGGCCCCTTTGGCAGCGCGGGCCAGGGCGCCCAGCTTCGTGTCGACAGCTTCAATATCGCTCTCATACTTCAGCAACAGATTGAGAGTCTTCCGGACCGTGTCTTCGCCCAATGCTTCGACATGCAAGAGCGTCAGCGCGCGGGCCCAGTCTACGGTTTCCGAGATTGAGGGGCGTTTGCGCAGATCTTCCTCGCGTAGCGCCTGCACAAAGGCTACCAGCTGAGCCAGCAGAGTCTCTTCCACATCGGGCACCCGCGCCGCCACAATCTCACGCTCGCGCGCGGCGTCCGGGAAGCCAATGAACAGGTGCAGGCAGCGCCGCTTCAGCGCATCGCCGAGTTCGCGCACGGCATTCGACGTCAGCACCACAATTGGTGGGACCTTGGCGCGAAGAGTGCCAATTTCAGGCACCGTGACCTGATAGTCCGACAGGACCTCCAGAAGAAACGCCTCAAACGCCTCGTCGGACTTATCCACTTCATCAATGAGCAGAACGGAGCCCCCTTCCTGCTGCATCGCCGTCAGCAAGGGGCGTGGCTCGAGAAAATCCATGGAGAAGAACAGGTCTTCAAACGTCCCGAGTTGACCCGTCAGGCTCTCAAGGTCGCCATCACCGAGAACTTCATTCAGACGGTCTTTCAGAATCTGCGTGTAGAGAAGTTGCTTGCCATACTTCCACTCATACAGCGCCTTGCCCTCATCCAGACCCTCATAACACTGCAACCGCGCCAAAGGGACATCCAGAAACGTCGCCAGCGAGCGCGCCAGGTCTGTCTTGCCCACCCCGGCAGGGCCCTCGATCAACACCGGCTTGCGCAGGCGATGGGCAAGAAACACCGCCATGGATATGTCCGGCGTGGAGATATAGCCGACGCCGCCAAGCCCGGCTGTGATGGCCTCTGGCGATGTGAGGCTTTCATAATCGGAGGCGGTGGGGGATTTCATGTCCATGGCGCTAGGGGTAGGTCACGGCTCTCGCGCGGGCAAGTTTGTCCCAGCGTCAGGCGTGGGATGCGCGAGCTCGCAGCGCTTTCGCAACCGGCGCAAAGGATTGCCGATGTAACTCGCACGGGCCCAAATCCTTGAGCGCAAGACTGTGCGCCGCTGTGCCATAGCCCTTATGGGCGGCGAAGCCGTATCCGGGGAATCGCGCATCCGCCGCGATCATTTGGGCGTCCCGGGCGGTTTTGGCCAGGATCGATGCCGCTGATATGCACGGCTCGGTCTGGTCACCCTTGATCACGGTGCGCCCGGGGCATGGCAAATCGGCGGGCAAATCATTGCCATCCACAAGCGCGAACTCTGGCGCCATGCCCATCGCATCGATGGCCCGCCGCATGGCGAGGTGGGTGGCCTGGCGAATGTTGAGCGCATCTATTTCGGCTGCACTTGCCCAGCCAAGACCGTGGGCCAAAGCGTGGGTTTCGATGTCCTGCGCCAGGGCTTCGCGGCGTCCGGGTGACAGTTTCTTGGAGTCCGCCAGGCCCTGGATGGGCCGGTTGGGGTCGAGGATGACCGCGCCAGCACAAACCGGACCTGCCCAGGGGCCACGACCGGCCTCGTCCACACCGCAGATCATTGATAGGGTTTCCATGACGCCAGTCTGGCGGGATTCGCGGGAGAAACGCCATGGAACAAGGACATTGCATCAGGCTTCGGGAAACCGGCGGCCCGGACGTGCTTTCATATGAGACGCTGGACCTGGCAGAACCGGGGCCTGGAGAGGTTCGAATTGCCGTTCAGGCCTCGGGCATCAACTTCATCGACACCTATCACAGAACCGGCCTCTATCCGGTCAAACTGCCTTTCATTCCTGGCGTAGAAGCGGTCGGTGTCGTCGAGGCTCTGGGGGAAGGCGTCGACGATGTCAGCCTGGGTGACCGGGTCGGCTACCTCGGGGCGGGCGGTTATGCGACCCATTTGAATGCGCCGGCCAGCCGCTTGATTCCCCTTCCGGACACGATCAGCGATAATGACGCGGCGGCCATTCTGTTGAAGGGGCTCACCGCGTGGATGCTGCTGTTCGAAGTCAAACAGCCCCGGCCCGGCGATACCGTGCTCATCTGGGCCCCGGTTGGCGGGGTGGGCTCGTTGCTCGTGCCTTGGGCCAGGAGCCTTGGTGCCCATGTGATCGCCGTAACGTCGACCGAAGGGAAGGCAGAACGCGCCCGCGCACTCGGCGCCGAGCACGTCTTGATGCGTCAGGATGATATTGCCGGAGCGGTTCGGGACCTAACAGGCGGGGCGGGCGTCGACATCGTCTATGACAGTGTCGGCAAGGCGAGCCAGGATGCCAGTCTTGCCGCGCTGAAGCCCCGTGGTTGGTGGATCACCTATGGCAATGCCTCTGGACCGGCAGCGCCCCTTGCGCCGGGCCGATTGGGCCAATTGGGGTCTCTGGTGATGACTCGCCCCAGCCTGTTTCATTTCATACCGGACCGGCAGAGCCTCATGGCGGGCGCGTCGGCGCTCTTTGGCGCTGTTTCCGCAGGCACATTGCAGCCCAGTATATCTGGCACATGGGGGCTTCATCAGGCCGCGGAGGCGCAGACCCGGCTTGAATCCGGCGAGACCCAAGGCGCCCTCATTCTCAAACCATAAAACCCACTCGTCCTGCGAACGCGTCTGGAACCTGCGAACAGGAGGTGGGGTCAGGGCGTATCGACACCTGCGTCTTGCGTGCCCGTGCGGGCCGAGAACTCCGCCCAATCTACCGCCAGCAGCAGCGCCGGGTCCACGTAGAAATCTCTGCCGCGGTCATCACTGTTCACATCACGCCATTTCACGGCCCAATGCAGGTGTGGTCCCGTCGTGCGACCGGTATTACCCGTTTTCCCGATCAGGTCTCCGGGCAACACCTCGTCGCCAACGGCCACATCCACCGATGACAAATGCATGAACACCGACACAAGCCCGTGACCGTGGTCGAGGAAGATCGAGCCGCCCTCATAGTAGAGATCCGGATCGGCCAGGATGACCATGCCTCCCGCAGGCGCAATGAGCGGTGTCCCCACCGGTGTGGCGATGTCGTATCCCCGGTGAACCGAGACGCTTTCACAAGCCTCGCCTGTCTCCGCGCTCACCCCGATGTATTTCCGCGCCGGACCAAACGGTGAGCTTGGCCGTCCCTCGGCCGGTCGGACAAAACCATCGGCCCAGGAGACACCGGAATGAAAAGTGGCAAACGCGTCGCGTTTAATCACCCAGCTCTCGCCCGCATGCGCCCTTTGCTCAGGCGTTCGCGCATCCACCTTGTCGCACTCCAGACCCTCGATCACCCGGAACGGGTCATTCCTCGCTTCAAGCTCGAGGGAAACCGACACGTCCCGCCCATCCGCTGTTCCACGAATGGTGGCCGCAAGCTCTGCTCCGCGTTTGATTCCGAAAACAGCGAGCCCGTCATCGCCCACATCCACAGTATAACCGTCATAGGACAAACGGCTTTGCGGAGGGGCCTGACACACAATCAATCCGCCCTGCCCAAGGGCGCCGCCACACCGGACCTCTTCTACCGTGTTGGGAGCTCCAACACCTGCGGTCCAGAAACCCAACCACGTCATCAGCACGCCGAAGACCCACTCCGATGCCATATCAGTCTGCCGCGCTCCGTCCGGCCATTCTCTGGCCCGCAGCATCCGCGTCGATATACGCCTCCTGCAAATCCACGCTCCAATATCGCAAAGCCTGGAGTGGGATTTTGCGGTCTGTGACAGCGCACAGGACAAAATCACCCGGCTCAACGACCTGCAGATCACCGTCGAGATATTTCACGCGGGCCATACCAGGGGGCGGGGGGCGTTTCGTTAGCATGGCCTGATCATGCACGATCATGCCGATATTGAAAAGAGACCAAGCCAAAAAGTTTCTATTTTGTTCTGCGGAACATTTGTGGTACATGGTGGCTGAGGTTGACGGGAACGGCTTGCTATTTCCGTCTGGACATTGACAGATGGAGAGAACTCATGGGCAAACCCACCCTGCAACTGGTGGACGAGGACAGCGTCGTGGACAAGCAGAAAGCCCTAGAGACGGCCCTTGGGAATATTGAGCGCTCTTTCGGCAAGGGCTCAGTGATGCGCCTGGGCGATAATAAAGCGCTAGACATCGAAGCAATTTCGACCGGATCGCTTGGCCTGGATATCGGGCTTGGCATTGGCGGCTTACCAAAAGGCCGCGTGATCGAGATTTTTGGCCCTGAAAGCTCAGGCAAGACAACGCTGGCGCTCCATGTCGTGTCAGAGGCCCAGGCCAGCGGCGGCGTCTGCGCCTTTGTTGACGCTGAACACGCGCTGGATCCGGTCTATGCCGCGAAACTCGGGGTCGACCTGGACGATTTGCTGGTGTCACAGCCCGACACGGGCGAGCAGGCACTTGAAATCGCCGATACGCTGGTCCGGTCTGGCGCCGTGGACGTCGTCGTCATCGACTCCGTGGCGGCATTGACACCGCGCGCAGAATTGGAAGGGGAGATGGGCGACAGTCTGCCAGGCCTCCAGGCTCGTCTGATGAGCCAGGCGCTGCGGAAACTGACCGGATCCATCTCCAAGACCAATTGTATGGTTATCTTCATCAACCAGATCCGTATGAAGATCGGCGTGATGTTTGGCAGCCCCGAGACGACCACCGGCGGGAACGCGCTGAAGTTCTACTCCTCCGTCCGCCTGGACATTCGCCGTATTGGAGCGATCAAGGATCGCGATGAAGTGATCGGCAACCAGACCCGTGTGAAAGTGGTCAAGAACAAGGTTGCCCCGCCCTTCCGTCAGATCGAGTTCGACATCATTTATGGAGAGGGCATTTCCAAAACCGGGGAATTGATCGACCTGGGCGTGAAAGGCGAAGTCGTTGAAAAATCCGGCTCCTGGTACTCTTTCAATGGCCAACGCATTGGCCAGGGCCGCGAGAAAACACGCCAGTTCCTCAAGGACAATCCACAGATCGCGCTTCAGATCGAAGAAGCAGTGCGCCACAAGGCAGGTCTGCTTACCGAAGACATGCTGACGGCCGGAATGGACCTGGAGGACTCTCCTCCGGAATCCGAGGCTGGCTGAACTGATCTGACGTCGGATTTGGCGAAGTCGGCTGAAAGGCTTATATCGCCGCATCCGGCCTTGCCGGCTCACTCCTCTATGGGAATATCTGCATGACCGGCGTAAACGAAATACGCGAATCGTTTCTTTCGTTCTTTGAAAAGCAAGGTCACACGCGGGCCGCCTCCGCACCGCTTGTTCCGGAAGACGATCCAACGCTTTTGTTCGTGAACGCTGGCATGGTGCCGTTCAAGAACGTCTTCACCGGGGCTGAATCGCCGGCATCGCCGCGCGCGACGACGTCGCAGAAATGCGTCCGCGCCGGCGGGAAGCACAACGACCTCGATAATGTCGGCTATACGGCGCGCCACCACACTTTCTTTGAAATGCTGGGGAACTTTTCCTTCGGCGATTACTTCAAGGAAGAGGCTATCACGTTCGCCTGGGACATGGTCACGAAAGAATTCGGCCTGGATGCGAAACGACTGCTGGTGACCGTCTATTCAGAAGACGACGAAGCCGCCAGCCTCTGGAAATCCATTGCTGGTCTCAGCGATGACCGGATCATACGGATCGCAACATCGGATAACTTCTGGTCCATGGGCGACACCGGACCGTGCGGACCGTGCTCGGAGATTTTCTTCGACCACGGCCCAAAGATTGCCGGCGGGCCCCCAGGGTCACCCGACGAAGATGGGGACAGATTTATCGAGATCTGGAACCTCGTTTTCATGCAATACAATCAAGGCGCAGACGGTAAACGCGCGCCACTGCCGAAACCCTCGATCGATACGGGTATGGGATTGGAAAGGATCGCGGCAGTCCTTCAGGGCGTTCACAATAATTATGAGATCGACCTGTTTGCGAACCTGATTTCCGCCGCAGAAGACGTTTATGCGCGAAAAGCAGAAGGCGACGCCTTGTCTTCCTTCCGGGTGATTGCGGACCATTTGCGGGCCTCATCCTTCTTGTTGGCGGATGGCGTGTCCCCGTCCAATGAGGGGCGCGGCTACGTTCTGCGCCGAATCATGCGACGGGCCATGCGCCACGGTCATGTGCTCGGCGCGCGCGAACCCATAATGCACAAACTGGTGCCGTCTTTATTGTCTGAGATGGGCGGCGCCTATCCAGAGCTGGGACGCGCCGAGGCAGCCATCACCGCGGAGCTGGAGCAAGAAGAAGCCCGGTTCCAGCGCACATTGGGTCGGGGTTTGAACCTGCTCGAAGAGGCAAGCGCCGGAATGGGCGCAGGAGACCAGTTCTCCGGCGAAACGGCATTCAAACTCTACGATACTTATGGTTTCCCGCTCGACCTGACCGAAGACATTCTTCGCGGCCGCGATATTTCGATCGACACCGACGGTTTCGAGGCGGCCATGGCACGCCAGAAGGCGGAATCCCGCAGCGCCTGGACGGGCTCGGGAGACACGGCCGGAGACGCCATCTGGTTTGACATTCGGGGCCGGGTTGGTGCGACAGCGTTCGGCGGATACAGCGCGACCTCCGGCACGGGCGAGGTGCAAGCGATTGTCCGCGATGGCGCTGAAGTCGACACCCTCGAAGCGGGCCCTGGCGAGTTGGTCTTCAAATCGACACCGTTTTACGCAGAAAGCGGTGGGCAGGCAGGCGACCACGGCGAAATTCACTTCGCCAAGGGTGGGCGTTTCATCGTGCGGGATGTCCAGAAGCGGGCCGGTGACCTGCATGTTCATGTGGGGGAACTTGTTTCCGGGACCATCAAGACAGGGCAGATGGCGGACATGAAGGTAAACGCGGATCGCCGGACACGGATCATGGCGAACCATTCCGCAACCCACCTGATGCATGCCGCCTTGCGCCAGACGCTTGGTGCCCATGTTGCGCAAAAGGGATCATTGGTTGAGGAAGACAGGCTCCGCTTCGATTTCTCCCACGGCGTTCCGCTGACAGGCGCGGAAATTGAGCAGATCGAAGACGCCGTGAACAAAGTGATCCGCCAAAACCGAGATGTGGCCGTGGATCACTCCACGCCGGAAGCCGCGATTGAGGCCGGCGCCCTTGCCCTTTTCGGCGAGAAGTATGGCGACGAAGTCCGCGTTTTGACCATGGGCCGCGCGCTCGAGGATAACGACAAACCCTATTCGGTGGAGCTGTGCGGCGGCACCCATGTGGAGCGCACAGGCGACATTGGCGCATTCGTTATCACGTCCGAACAGGGCGTTTCAGCGGGCGTGCGCCGGATCGAAGCCGCAACGGGCGCAGAAGCACTCGCCTTCCTTAAGGGCCAGGCCCGCGTGGCGCTTGATGTTAGCGATCAGTTGAAAGTCCCCCTTAAAGACGTCACGGCACGGCTCTCTGGCTTGCTGGATGAACGAAAGGGGCTTGAGCGCGAGCTGGGTGAGACCAAGCGGAAACTGGCCATGGCCGGCAGCGGAGATGGCGGCGCGCCGAGCGGCCCAGAGGAAATTTCTGGCGTGAAGTTCATCGGCCGGGTGGCGGATGGTGTCGGCGGAAAGGACCTGCGCGCCCTTGTGGATGAAGCAAAGGCCCAGATCGGCTCTGGTGTAGTCATTTTTGTTGGCGTGAACGATGGCAAGGCGGCCGTTTCGGTGGGCGTCACCAAGGATTTGACGGATCGGTTCTCAGCCGTTGACCTTGTCAAACGCGCCAGCGCCGCAGTTGGCGGCAAGGGTGGAGGTGGTCGCCCTGACATGGCCCAGGCCGGTGGTCCAGATGGCAGCAAGGCCAACGAAGCCGTTGCGGAAGTACGAAGCGCTCTGGAAGACGCCTAGGCGCATATCGCGTCATGGGACAGGCCAGGGGGCCCAAACAGGCCGTGGCCATTCTGGTCGGAGTGAGAGGATTTGAACCTCCGGCCCCTGCCTCCCGAAGACAGTGCTCTACCAGGCTGAGCTACACTCCGTTTGCGCCTCCGGGGGCGCCAGCCGCCCGGGAGAGCGGCGGGGTATGACGGGTCTGGGACGAAAAGACAAGGGGGCCCGCGCCGCCTGTCCATTGGGCATGTTTTTCCATGATCGCAGCAAAGCGTGCCGACGAGAGGTGCCGGGCCAGCCAGGGGTGAAGCGCCGGCAAATCTAGCCCATCGAACCAGGCCCGATCGGTGTTCGCGAACTGTCTGACAAACGGAAAGGCGGCTATGTCGGCGAGGCTTTCGCACGCGCCAACAAGATGGCCATGCTCGGCGATAGCGGAATCAGCGCGTTGCAAGATGTCCACGGCGGCGGCCCGATGCGGCTCAGGGTCGATGTCCCCATAGCGATTGGGGTATTTGTACCTGTCCAAATGGTGCTTGAACGGTCCGTCAAACTCGCTTGTCCAGTGACGCACCCTGTCTGCCGGGGCCTGCGTCCAACCTTCCGGGTCGGCCTGCGCCAGCGCCCAGTCCATGATGGCGAGGCTTTCCTCCAGAACGCGGCCATCCGCCAAGACCAACACCGGGACGGTCCCTTTCGGCGACGCTTCCAGCATCTCCGCAGGCTTGTCCCGCAGCACAACCTCGCGCAATTCGCATTCAGTCCCGGCGGCATGGAGCGCGATGCGCGCACGCATGGCGTAGGGGCATCGGCGAAAAGAATAGAGGATGGGGGTGCGGGGGGTCATTTCCCCGTCAAATGGGGCGCGCCACGCGCTTCGGCGAGCTCTACCTGCCGCTGTCGCTCTGCAAAACGAGCCTTTTGCTGCGCCGTGGTTCTGTCATGGCAATGCAGACACGAGACGCCGGGTATGTAGTGCGGGTGCGCCTGGGCATCTGCACTGACAGGGAACTTGCAGGCCCGGCAGATCACCGCGACGCCCTGGTCCAGGCCGTGGGTCAACGACACACGCTCGTCGAAGACAAAACACTCGCCGCGCCAGAGGCTCTCAGGTTCCGGCACCGCTTCCAGATAAGCCAGGATTCCCCCATCCAGATGATACACATCGTCGAGGCCAGTTTGCCTGGCGTAGCTGGTGGCCTTTTCGCAGCGGATACCGCCCGTGCAGAACATCGCGATACGCTTGGGTTTTCGCGCTTCGACGGCGCGCTGGAACCAGTCGGGAAACTCACCGAACGTGTCTGTTCCTGGGTTTTCCGCGCCCTCGAACGTCCCCAGCTCAACCTCATAATCATTGCGTGTATCGATGACGAACGTATCCGGATCACTGATCAGTGCATTCCAGTCTTCCGGCGACACATAGGTGCCGACCGTCTCGTTCGGGTCGACGCCTTCGACGCCAAGTGTCACGATTTCGCGCTTCAGCCGGACTTTCAGCCTGCGGAAGGCGTGCCCTTCACTACTCGACCGTTTGGCCCGCAGGCCCGCGCACCCCGGCACAGCACACAGCACATCAAGCACCGCGTCATAGGACGCGTGCGGCATTGAGAGGGTGCCATTGATCCCTTCATCAGCCAGCAAGACACTGCCGCGCGCGTTCAGCGCGGCCAACTCAGCGAGCAACCGGCTTTGCAAGGCAGACAGGTCGTCGAGCGGCGTGAACTGATAGAAAGCGGCGACGGCATAGGAGGTCATGGTGAAGCGATACCAGCGCGATGGAAGGTTTCAAGGTTTCCACGCAGGATCGGGCCAATCCGAACGTGCCCGGCTTACTTCACGGGGTTGCCATGACGACGTCGTCAAAAAGCTGGTCGCCCACCTGAAATTGCCGCGTTGCGACGGTTTCGAAGCCATTGCGATGGTAAAAGGCGATGGCCCGGCGATTTTCCTCGTAAGTGCCGAGCCAGATGCGCGGCGCACCCAAAGCCTGGGCGTGTGCAGACACTGCGTCGAAGAGCGCCTGTCCCGCTCCGCCGCCATGGGCCCGCGACAGGCAATAGATGCGTTTAAGCTCGATATCATCGGCGCCGGGATCGCCAGGAAGATCCGGCGGGCACGTTACAGCATAGCCCAGCGGCGCGCCCGTTTCGTGGTGCTCAGCAAGCCAACAGGCCCAACGCGGATCGGTTTCTTCGAGGAAACGCCGGTATGTTTGGGGGCTGTGTTCGCGCTCGCAATGGGCCACCAGATCCGGGCCCGGTATGTCGTGGATGAACGCATCCAGAAACGTTGCTGCGCCGACCAAGGCGAGGGCGCTCTCGTCCCCCGGTTCCGCCCGGCGCAGCTTGAAGTTCAACAACGCAGCTCGGTCCTAGCTTGCTGCCATCGCGTTTTCGAAATTGTCACCTACGGCCTCAAGGAAGCCTTCTGTGGTGAGCCATTCCTGGTCTGGGCCGACCAGCAAAGCGAGGTCCTTGGTCATCTGGCCTTTTTCCACCGTGGCAATGACAGTGTCTTCCAGCAATTGGGCGAATTTGGAGACCTCCGGCGTGCCGTCCATGCGGCCGCGATGGCCAAGACCGCGCGTCCAGGCGAAGATCGACGCGATGGAGTTGGTCGATGTCGCCTCGCCTTTCTGGTGGTTGCGATAGTGGCGCGTGACTGTGCCGTGGGCAGCTTCGGCCTCAACGGTCTTGCCATCGGGCGTCATCAGCACCGATGTCATCAGGCCGAGTGACCCATAACCCTGCGCAACCGTGTCTGACTGCACGTCGCCGTCATAGTTCTTACAGGCCCAGACATAGCCGCCAGACCATTTCATGGCCGCAGCCACCATGTCGTCGATCAGGCGGTGCTCATAGGTCCCACCAAACTCGGCGAACTTGTCCGCGAACTCCGCGTCATAGATCTCCTGGAACAGGTCCTTGAAACGTCCATCATACTTTTTGAGGATGGTGTTCTTGGTGGACATGTAGACCGGCCACTTGCGCTGCAGGCCATAGTTGAAGCTGGCGCGGGCAAAGTCGCGGATCGACTGGTCGAGATTGTACATGCCCATGGCAATGCCCGCGTCGGGGAAGTCGAAGATTTCCTCTTCGATCGTGTCGCCGTTTTCGCCTTCCCATTTCATGGTCAGCTTGCCCTTGCCGGGCACCAGAAAATCGGTGGCCTTGTACTGGTCGCCAAACGCGTGACGGCCGACGACGACAGGCTTGGTCCAGCCCGGCACAAGACGCGGCACATTGGAAATCACGATGGGTTCGCGGAACACAACGCCGCCGAGAATGTTGCGGATCGTGCCGTTCGGGCTGCGCCACATTTTCTTCAGGTCAAACTCTTCCACGCGCTGCTCGTCCGGCGTGATCGTGGCGCATTTCACCGCAACGCCGAATTCCTTCGTGGCGTGGGCGGCGTCATGGGTGATCTGGTCGTCGGTCTCGTCCCGCTTCTGGATCGAGAGGTCATAGTATTTCAGGTCCACATCGAGATAGGGGTGGATCAGCTTGTCCTTGATCATCTGCCAGATGATCCGGGTCATTTCATCGCCATCCATCTCCACGATGGGGTTTTCGACCTTGATCTTCGCCATGGGTGCGCATCCTTCCGCTGTGCGTTTCTGCAGCGGCTATATCAGAGCGCGGTGTGGCGTCAAAAGCGGCTATGGTCGCATGGGTTCCCGCTGGTAGACACGCGGATAGTTCATACCAAGGCGCAGCTTGAGTTCGTCTTCACTTGAGATATCGAGACCGGCGCGCTGAATCCTCTCCAGAGTTTCTGAAAGTTGGTATGACGGCATCATACCCGATACGCCCCCGGCGGCTCCCGTTTTCTGTCTCAGAAGCAAGCCTTTCCGTATGGTATCCTTGCCGGCGTGGCGGGGTTTTGTCGATCAATTGGTGAAGCGGTCGTGATTGACCCCGACGAAAATGAGGGCCACTTGCCGGGAATGTCCACATCGCCGCTCGCCCCTGCCATCATCCTGCACACGCCCCAGCTCGGCGAAAATATTGGCGCGGCGGCGCGGGCGATGCTGAATTTCGGCCTGACCGACCTTCGCCTGATTGCCCCGCGCGATGGCTGGCCCAATGCGGCGGCTGAGCCGATGAGCGCCGGCGCCTTTGAGGTGGGGGTTGAGGTCGGCGTGTTCGATACATTGGAGGACGCGAGCGCCGGACTGTCACGGCTTTATGCGACGACGGCCCGGCCAAGGGGCATGGAAAAGCCTGTCCTTGGGCCGGCTGAGGCCACCGAGGACCTATCAAAGCAGAACGGACAGTCCGGTGTCTTGTTTGGCGGTGAACGTTTTGGATTGCCGAATGATGCGGTCGCCGTTTCCGACGTGATCCTGACCTATCCGGTGAACCCGGATTTCGCATCGCTCAATCTGGCCCAGGCCGTTCTCGTTTTCGCCCAGGCCTGGGGCGGGAGATCGAAGCAGCGTGGCCGCTTCTCCGGCAGCGAAGGGGTCGACACGCCCGCGGACCGCGCCGACCTCATTCGCATGTTTGAACACTTTGAAGACGAGTTGGAGCGCGCGGGCTATTTCTTTCCGCCAGAGAAAACGCCCCTCATGAAGGACAATCTCCGCTCGGCGCTGGTGCGTGCCAACTGGACCACGCAGGAAGTGCGCACCTTTCGCGGCGCGATCAAGGCGCTGGCACTCGGGCGCGGGAAAGCACGGATCGAACGCAGCGACTAAGTGCTCTTGTCGAAGTCGAAGTCCTTGGGGCTGACGCCGGAAACCACCGCAGCGATCAGGGCCAGGACAGCCACCGCGAAGACTACGATTGCGACGATCCCTCCGCCAATTCCGAGGTTGGAAATCAGGAAGCCCGTGATTTCCTCATATCTCAGAACGCCAATGGCAGCGGCGGCGAACCCGCCAAGCCTCGCGGCATACTCCACCTGACTGGGGTAAGACCGCAAATGGAAGAAAATCAGCAAGAGCGCCCATATCCCGAATGCGAGGGCGATGAGCGGTGCCATCACAGCATACGCGCCGGCTGACCCATCGCCGGTGAGCAGGGTCGTGGTCTCAAGATAGGCGGCATTGAGCATCGGCCAGCAAAGCATTACGAGGCCGCCAAGCGCCATGCCAAAGGACATGTCGTGAAGCCGGTCGCCATGGA
Organism: Pseudomonadota bacterium; assembly: GCA_038526245.1. Classification (GTDB taxonomy): domain Bacteria; phylum Pseudomonadota; class Alphaproteobacteria; order Caulobacterales; family Hyphomonadaceae; genus UBA5336. Next base: position 40,747 of record JBCBGZ010000004.1, on the reverse strand, counting down.
TCACCGCCAGGGTTTTGCGAAACCGCACCAGAAGGACCCCCACCGCGAAGAGCAGCAGCAGGAAGAAGACTTTCACCGGCAACACCCATCTGTGCACCTGGGCTGTCATGGATGGATTGGCTTCAGCCAGGTCGTTCACATGGGCGCGAAAAGCGGTTTTCACCTTGCAGCAATCTGCAACGGTGAGCTGGGCGCCCGCAGGTACACAGAATTTCTCTTCATTCGCAGCGGGTGAGAATTGCAACCACTCGCGATCGCAGCGCGCCTTATGCGGCGTCAGACCCTCGGGGCCGAGCGCCATGATTTTCAGGGATGTCAGCACATCGGCTACGGGTTGGCGAGTTGCGGGCGTGCCAGCGACGGGATGAGACCCGTCAGCCTGAATGGCTGCAGGTGAGACCTCGTAGAGCGAGCGGGTCGTGCCATCCGCCAGCAAAAGGGAAAAGCCCCATGTGGCGCCTGCGATGGCGGCGATCACCAGGACAAGGATCGCGCGACCTCCTCTCACCGTGTTGCGCGCAAACGCATCTACCAGGAGTACGGTCGGACGCCAGAATCCAATCAGGGCCAGCAATCCGGCGATTGGAAAAAAGATGAAATTCTGAGCATCCAGCGTGGTGAGCCGCATGGCGAGGCCAGTCTCTGAGTATTCCATGGCGAGCACGCCAGTCTCGATCAGGAATGAGGCATAGAGCGCCGCAAAGAGCACCGACACAGCGATCTTCGCGCCGAGGGAGATACTCCCATCGACCGGATCAGATTGGGACATGTGACGTTCCTCGGCCTGACTCTACATGCCGGGACGCTATTCAGGATTAAAGACAGGTCAATGACGGCGCCGACAAATCAACCTTGAATGGCCTGCTCGTCGCGTTCGCCCGTCCGGATACGCATGACACTTTCCAGATCGACAACGAAAATCTTGCCATCGCCAATGGTACCGGTGTTGGCGGCCTTTGCGATGGCCTCGACAAGTCGCGGCGCGTCAGCGTCGGCGCAGGCGATCTCGATCTTTACTTTGGGCAGGAGGCGCACTTCATACTCCGCGCCGCGGTAGACTTCTGTCTTGCCTTGCTGGCGACCATATCCGCGCACTTCAGAGACGGTGAGCCCCGCTGCACCCACTTCAGCCAAGCCGTCAATCACGGCGTCAAGCCGACTCGGTTTGAAGACTGCCGTGACCATTTTCATGCCCATCTCCATCGCATCCACACGGCAATTGTGTAGAATTTGTTGCAGCGCGTCAATCTCGCTTCGCTGAGTCTCTCGGGGTGTTGGGGCCGATTCGCTGCTGCGGTGTGGCGGTTGCGGCCTTGCGCGCCTTGGCAACAGATACCGCCGGAGCCACCGCGCCGCCGCCCGGTTGAATGTAAAGCCGTTTGACCGCCTCCACGAGGACGACCCCGCCCAGGGCGGGCGCAATTGTACGCCCGGCACGCTCCCAGCCCTGCACACCGGCCGTCACGAGCGACAGGCCAACGGGTGGCATGAAAAGCGCGTGGGTCGACGCCGTCACCTGGAAAGCACAATCACTGAGCAGGCTCGACAACTGTCGCAGGGTCCAGGGGCGGCCGTGGCCAAATGGGGTACGCTCAGCCCGCGCCCACAGCCCCGCACGGTTGGCTGCTGCCACGACAATCCGGCCCTCAGGCGCCATGACACGCCATACTTCCCGGCAGACAGCACGTGGATTCTCCGCCTCCTCCAGCGCATGCAGCATCACCGCCCGGTCGAAGGTCGAGTCCGGAAACGGCAAACGATCCTCGGGCGAAACAAGGGTGGCGTTGCCGCGCTCGGCAGGATTCCAGCGCACCAGTCCGGCCGCATCGGGCAACACCGCCGGTGCCGACTCCGCGTTTGCCGCAAGGCCGTCCATGATGGGCATAGGGTAGCCCACGCCCAGAAGGCTGAGCCGATCAACGCTCTCCCACAGGTCGCCCACCCGGCTCATCAGCGCCCAGCTTGCCGCACGGCCCAGAGCCCCGGCATAGAAACGCTTAATACTGACGCTGTCCTGACGCATGGTTTTTGCCTATGGTTCTGGCAGAGATAGGGCTGCCGAGGAGCTGTTATAATGCTGAAAGTTCATCAATTTCCGTGCCTCAGCGACAATTATGGGTATCTGGCGCACGATCCGGCCTCAGGCGAAACCGCCGCAATTGATACGCCGGATGCTGAAAAGTACTTGAGCGAAGCCACGGCGCAGGGCTGGACCATCACCCAGATCTGGAACACGCACTGGCATCCCGACCATGCTGGCGGGAACCTCAAGATCAAAGACGCCACGGGATGCACGATTGTCGGACCGGCTGGCGAGGCCAGCAAGATTCCAGGCATCGACCGGCAAGTCAGCGGAGGTGACACCGTTTTATTGGGCGGGCTTGAAGCCCGGATCATTGATGTGCCCGGCCACACACTGGGCCATATCGCGTTCCACATGCCGACAGAAAACGCTGCCTTCGTCGGCGATGCCGTGTTCGCGCTGGGCTGTGGGCGGGTGTTTGAAGGTACGATGGAGATGATGTGGGAGAGCCTGGCGCGCCTGAAATCGATGCCGCCAGAAACGACGCTCTACTGCGCCCACGAATATACGCAGGCCAATGCGCGTTTTGCTGAAACCATCGAGACCGAAAATGCAGCCCTGAAGGCCTATGTCGCGGAGATAGACGCCAAACGGGCGCGGGGCGAGCGCACCGTGCCCATGCCCCTTTCTCGGGAATTGGAGACCAACCCGTTCCTGCGGGCAGACAATCCGGCGCTACAGGCGGCCATGGGCCATCCGGGCGATGCTGCCGCAACCTTTGCGGAAATCCGCGGTCGCAAGGACCGGTTTTGATGCACGCGATTTCAGGTGACCTCGGGGCCCGGGAAGTCATCCGCCTGCTCGACATGAAGCCCCACCCTGAAGGCGGACATTTCGTCGAAACTTTTCGCTCCAGCGCCCCGGACGGCCAGCGGGCGGCGATGACAGTGATCTACTACCTGCTGCAGGCCGACGAAGTATCCGCCTGGCACCGGGTCGAAGCCGATGAAGCCTGGTTCTGGCATGCTGGAGGACCATTGGCGCTCACACTGTCCCCGCCCGATGGGAAAGGCGCCTCGCCCTTCCAACTCGGCCCGGAGTTGCGAGCGGGCCAACACCTGCACGTTGTCGTGCCAGCTCAGCATTGGCAAACGGCAGAGACGCTTGGCGCCTGGACACTCGTTTCGTGTTCGGTCGCACCTGGATTTATATTCGAAGGGTTCGAACTCGCCCCCGCTAACTGGCGACCGGACATCTAATGGCGCCGCTGACCATTCCCGCCAACACAGTGCGCGCTGCCTGGTTGAGGGCGCCGACATTGACCCGGCCGAACATCTTCGCGTCGCCAGGGCCACGCGAGAGTGGATGGACGGTGTTCCCCAGAAGTACATTTATCGCTGCATCCCCCTGATCGCCGCCAACACCATGGGGTGGGAGTTGCTCAACCCTGTCGATACGGTGGCCGGATGGACGGGTGGGGCCACCAATACCGATGTGATCGTGCGCAGCGCGACCCCACACAAATTCGGCGCCGTCAGCCATTTCGGCGCGGCGATCGTCACCTGGTATGTGCCTTTCATCTTCAGGACATCCCCTGATCTCGGCCTGATCGTCACCGCGCCCGCCAATCATGGGTTAAGCGACGCGGTACCGCTCGATGCATTCGTGCGGACTGACTGGTTGCCCTTTCCATTCACGCTGAACTGGCGGATCACGCGGGCGCGTGTCGATGTTCCCATACCCAAAGGCGCGCCCCTGGCGAGAATACTGCCATATCCTCTGGCCTTGCTCGAAGACACGACTCTGGAGATCACAGATCTGGCCAGCGACCCCGGCTTCAAAGCCGAGGTGGAGGCATGGGGAAAGGCGCGGGCCGGGAACGTGGAGAAAGCGCAGACAGACATCGCCGACTGGCTGGCCGGTGGCGCTGAACCCACCGGAGATGGTGTCTGGAACCAGCAATATGTTCGGGCCAAGGGCAGCGACGGGGACGGGTTCGCGCCCCACCAGACGATTTTCAAACCGAAAGCCCCGGTCGACCGCCGCTCTAATTCAGAGTGAATGCGGCAATGCCGGACAGGACGACAATCAGCCCGAACCAGCCCCACCAGGGTGCGAAACGCTCGCGGGGCAGCGGAGCCTGTGGCGCCGCCTGGACCGCCAGATAGCGCTCGAACTTGTCCATCATGTCTGGCAGGCGTTTCAGGCGGTCTGTCACTTCGCGTGCGTTCTTGGCCGCCAATTTTGCTGCGCCCGCCGGGCCGAGCTGGGATTTCACCCAGCCCTCCACAATCGGCTCCGCCGCCTTCCAGATATCGTGGGAGGGATCAATCGCGCGGGCGACGCCCTCAACCTGCACCATGGTCTTCTGCAAGAGTACCAGTTCCGGGCGCAAATGCATGCCAAACTGGTGGGTGTAGTCCAGAAGCTGAAGCAGGAGCCGGCCCATGGAAACGTCTTCCGCGTTCTTGCCGTAGATCGGCTCGCCAACGCTGCGCAGGGCCTGGGCAAAGTCACCGACGGATTTGTCCGGTGGGACATAGCCTGCTTCAAAGTGAACTTCGGCGATACGTGTATAATCGCGCCGGATGAACCCGTAGAGGATCTCCGCGAGGAATCGTCGCTCATCCTCCCCGATGCGGCCGATGATACCAAAATCCAGCAATCCGAGCCTGCCGTCAGGCAACACCATCATGTTGCCTTCGTGCATATCGGCGTGAAACACCCCATGTTCGATGGCGTGGGTAAGGAACCCACGCGTCACCGCATTGCCCAGGGCGACCTTGTCCACATTTGGACCTGAGAGCGCGTTCGGGTCCGTGAGCGGCGTGCCGTCCAGCCAATCCATGGTGAGCACCCGCCGGCCTGTACGCTCCCAATCCACACCGGGCACAACAAAATGGCCCGATTTCGCGCTCAGCTCGCGCATTTCATCCAGGCCACCCGCCTCCAGACGCAGGTCCAGTTCGCGCAGCATCGCCTCGGAAATCGCCTCGGTGAACGCAACAGGTTCGAGCCGGCGGCTTTCAACGCTCGCTTGCTCAATCGTCCGCGCCGCCCGCTGCATGGCTGAGAGCGCATTCTCGATCCGCGCCTCAATCCCCGGGCGCAGGATTTTCACGGCGCGTGTCCCGTCTGGCAGCTTCAGTTTGTGGACCTGGGCGAGCGATGCCGCAGCGACCGGGTCGCCCAGATTGGGGAACAACACCTCGGCCTCGTCTTTGCCGAATTCGTCAGCAAGGGCCTTGCGCGCCGCGTCTTGTCCGAAGGGCGGGAGCTTATCCTTCAGCCTTGAGAGGTCCTGGGTGGTCTCGACGCCGAAGACATCCGGCCGGGTGGCGAGGAACTGGCCAAGCTTGATGTAGGCGGGTCCGAGCTTCTCAAGGGCGGTCGCGAGCCGCTCTCCAGGTCGCCCGCCGGCGCCCCCTCCAAACACGCGGAGTGTTTTGCCAGCAAGTTTCGCAGGAAGCGGCAGCCGGTTCTGGTACTCGCCGGGCAGCACGACGTCATGGCGCGCAAGGGCCACCCCCGCACGCATCAGGCGCCACGTGTCTCCAACAAGCCCCGCCATGGATCAGACGGCCCAGCCGAAATGCAGCGCCGCGATGCCGCCAGAGAAATTCGTCACAGAAACCTGCCTGAACCCGGCGGCTTCAATCTCAGCCCTGAATGCATCCTGACGCGGGAAGCGGCGGATCGATTCGACAAGATATTGGTAACTGTCGCGATCGCCGGTCACCATACCGCCAAGTACCGGGATTACGTTGAAACTATAGGTATCATAGGCCTGTTGCAGGAGGGGGGCGGTCATGTGGGAAAGCTCCAGCACGGCAAGGCGACCGGCGGGTTTCAGCACCCGGCGAAACTCCGCAAGTGCCTTGTCGCGATGGGTGACATTGCGAATCCCAAGCGAGATGGTGAGCGCGTCGAAACTGCGATCCTCGAACGGCAACGCTTCGGCATTGCCGCACACCCAGCCAATGCGGTCCCCATAGCTCTGCATGTCGCTGCGGGCCTGACCGGCCTTGAGCATTTCCTCATTGATGTCGCAGACAATCGCGCTGGCCGGGCGCGCCACGTGCCGGCGCCGTTCTGCGCGGTCGGCCCGCTCCACAAAGGCCTTCGCCAGTTCCCCGGTGCCGCCGGCTACGTCCAGCAGCTTTTCGCCGGGCTGGGGGTTCACCTTCGCGATCGTGTCGTGCTTCCAGAGCCTGTGGATGCCCACGGACATGAAATCATTCATCAGGTCATAACTCGACGCGACCGAATCGAACACGCCGCGCACGCGGCCTTCCTTCTCGTCGGCGGCGACATCCTCGAAACCAAACGGGACGGTTTCATCTGCGGGCGGTGTGTTTGTCATCGAATGGACCATAGCGGCTTGTGACTTAACGACATATATGCGCGTGTCATGCCTGAATTGCCCGAAGTCGAGACGGTTCGCCGCGGATTGGCCCCTGCTTTTGAAGGGCGCCGCATCATTGAGCTCGCCGTGAACCGCCCGGACTTGCGGTTTCCGTTCCCGGAACGATTTGCCGAGCGGGTCTCCGGCGCGCGGGTGGAACGCCTGGGGCGGCAAGCCAAATTCCTGGCCATGGATCTCTCCACCGGCGAAACGCTGGTGATGCATCTGGGCATGTCGGGTCGTTTCACCGTGGAAGATGCCCGACCCGGCGCCTTCCACCACGACACGGGCACACTGCCCGCCCATGACCATGTGATCTTCCACATCGAAGGCGGTGCACGCGTCGTCTATAATGACCCGCGCCGGTTCGGATTCATGGAAATCTGGCCCACTGCCGATTTCGCCGCCTATCCGCGCCTGGTCGAGATGGGGCCGGAACCCCTGTCTAACGGATTCAACGCAACCTATCTGAGCCGCGCCCTCGCCGGGAAGAAAACGCCGATCAAGGCCGCCTTGTTGGACCAGAAAATCATTGCGGGACTTGGGAACATCTATGTCTGCGAGGCCCTGTTCCGGTCTGGAATCTCGCCCCGGCGACAGGCGGCCAGCATTGGCCCGGCGCGCGCCGAACGCCTTGCGGCCGCCATCAACGCCGTGATCGCCGAAGCAATTGAAGCCGGCGGATCCTCGCTCAGGGATTTTGCCGCCGCCGATGGCGAGCTTGGCTATTTCCAGCATACATTCCGCGTCTACGACCAAGAAGGCCAGCCCTGTCCCACATGCGCTGCACCCGTGAAACGCATCGTGCAATCGGGCCGGTCCAGTTTCTTCTGCGGGCAATGCCAGCGGTGAATTTAACCATGGACAGCCCGCCCGATTGGAGAATGTGATGGCGAAGGCGGCATGAGCGTCACAGACTGGGGCAAATCACGCCTGAGAGGTGACGCCCCATGTTCCGCGCCCTGACCGCCCTGACCTTTGCCAGCGCCCTTGCGGGTCTCGCCCATGCCGATGGCCATCTGGCGGGTGGGCCGATGCCAAGTGTCACAGCCCATGGCGCGGCTGCCTGTCATTCAAAAACCACCACAGAGACGGTCCATGGCGTGCGGGTCCACCGCTCCGAGCCGGTGGGCTGCGCAATGCCTGCTCGCGAACCCACATCGCAGCGCAGCCCCACCAGCCGTGTTGCTGTGACGGTAAACAACCGCATCAATCTCGCCCCGCGCCGGCGTGGCACGCGCAACGTGCTTGTGGGCGCACCAGGCTATTGGCGCGGCACCGGGACGCGAAAAGGCTATGTTTTGGGTGCTCCGACCCCCTGATCACAGGCTTTTGCCCTTGTTTGGCGTCGTTTTCGCAACGATTTCGTGGTTACTGACCCCGTGAACACTGTTTCGGAGCGGCCATGACCGGCAAGCGTATCCTGCTCATCATTGGCGGCGGCATTGCGGCCTACAAATCCCTTGAGCTTATCCGCACTCTATCCAAGCGCGGCATCGCCAGCCGTTGCGTGGTCACCAAAGGCGGGCAGGAATTTGTCACGCCCCTGTCCGTAGCTGCGCTGTCGGGCGACAAGGTCTACACGGACCTGTTCGACCTAACCGACGAGGCGGAGATGGGACATATTGAGCTGTCGCGGTCGGCAGACCTGGTCGTCGTATGCCCAGCGACTGCAGACCTCATTGGAAAAGCCGCCGGCGGGCTTGCAACAGATCTTGCCACCACGGCCCTGCTCGCAACGGACAAACCCGTCCTGATGGTTCCCGCCATGAATGTGCGCATGTGGACACACCCGGCCGTCCAGCGAAATGTTGAAACCCTGCGTGCCGATGGTGTTTCAGTGATGGAGCCGGATGAGGGCGCCATGGCGTGCGGCGAGTTTGGACCCGGGCGCCTGCCCGACGTCGGCACGATTGCCGGTGAGATCGAACGCACCCTCAAAGGCGGGGCGCGTCCGCTGACCGGTCTCCACGCCCTAGTTACCGCTGGGCCTACGCGCGAGCCCATCGACCCCGTGCGCTATCTCTCCAACCATTCGTCGGGCAAGCAGGGCTATGCGATTGCGGAGGCTTTGGCCGGCGCCGGTGCACGCGTGACACTTGTGTCTGGCCCGGTAAGCCTACCCAAACCCGCCGGGGTCACCCGTATTGATGTCGAGACCGCGCGGGAGATGTTGAAGGCCGCCGAGACTGCCCTGCCGGCGGACGTGTTTGTCTCAGTCGCCGCCGTGGCCGATTGGCGCCCGGCGAAGGCTGCAGCCCGCAAGCTGAAACTCAAAGGCACAGACGATGCCCCCGCACTGAACCTGGCCGAGAACCCGGACATCCTCAAAACGATCTCACGCAAAAAGAAACAGCGCCCGTCACTGGTCATCGGTTTTGCCGCCGAAACCCATGATGTTGAGGACCATGCCCAAGCCAAACTGAAGCGCAAGGGATGCGACTGGATTGTCGCCAATGACGTCTCAGGCGACGTCATGGGGGGCGCCGACAATGAGATTGCCCTAATCCGCGCGGGCGGCGTCGAGCGATGGCCGCGCATGGACAAGTCGTCGGTGGCAAAACAGCTCGTGGATACGATCGCCGCACACTTCGGCGAGGCAGCGCATTCGAAAGCGGCTGAATAGCGCTCTGCCGACCAGCATGGCGCAAAAGATCGTCAGTCCTCGCCGACGATGGTGATGTTCGCGCGGCGTGTCCGGTCGATTTTGAGGGACAGCACATCAGGCCGACTGTAGTGGCCTGATGTGTCCAGGGTGAGACGGGCCTTGCGGACCTGCGATGCGTCGAGATCTGCAATGAGGAACGCTTCGCGGCCCACAATCGGCTCGATAACCCACTCGCCATTCGGGGCCGCAATGCACGATCCACCATTGGCCAGCATGGATTTGGGCCGCAGGAGATCGGCGCCCGGCAGATCCAGGTCCTGTGGCGGCTCGGTCAATACGCCGCTGACGGAAAGCACATAGGAGCGACCCTCCCCGGCCAGGACAGGCGTCAGCCTGGACGTGTTGTGGACGCCGCCGGGCCAGGACGCAACGTGCAGGGTTTCCCCCTGTCCATGCAGGGCAGCGCGCGCCAGGGGCAGCCAGTTCTCCCAGCAGTTCAGCGCCCCGGCCCGGAACGGGCCAAGATCGTGGCAGACGAGGCCATGGCCATCGCCCATGCCCCAGACGAGGCGCTCCTCATAGGTCGGTTGCAGCTTTCGATGGGAGGACTGCACGACCCCATCGGCATCAATATAGACTAGCGAGCAGTAGAGCGTCGTTCCGGACCGGTCCGGTGCGCGCTCCATGATCCCGAGATAAACGGCGCAGGCATGGGATTTGGCTGCTTCGCAAACGGTATCGAGATCGCCCCGCTCGATGACTACGCCCTGGTCGAGATAGCGATCAAACCAGGCTTTCTGGTCATCATCTTCGAAGCGCGCGCCACCCGTTCGCGCCACCCAGAAGGGGTATCCCGGCACGAGCGCCTCGCCAAAAACGCAGAGACCCGCGCCTTCAGACCCGGCACGGATTATGGCGTCGACGACTTTGCCAAGGGTGGCTTCTCTATCCAGCCAGACGGGTGATATCTGCGCCAGCGCGACCCGGAGCCGGTCCGCGTCTCGGGTTTGGCTTTGCCCTTGGGCGTGGACGACGTCCAACGCTATGCGCCGGACGCTACAGGCAGGCCTTGCTCCTTGGCCATGCGCTGCATGGCTTTCTGGAGCTTCTCAAAGGCGCGCACCTCGATCTGGCGAATGCGCTCGCGGCTCACATTGTAGACCTGGCTCAACTCTTCGAGCGTTTTAGGCTCATCGTTCAGGCGGCGCTCGGTGAGGATGTGGCGTTCGCGCTCATTGAGGTCTTCCATGGCTGCAGACAATAAATCCATGCGCGCATCGAATTCCTGGCGGTCGGCAAACTCGGCCGCCTGGCCCTGATCCTCATCGGCCAGCCAGTCCTGCCATTCCATGTCGCCATCTTTGCCCATGGGCACATTCAGGCTGGCATCGGACGCGCTCATGCGCCCATTCATGGAGATCACGTCCTTTTCTGACACGTTCAGGCGTGTGGCGATTTCCGTCACCTGGTCCGGCTTCAGGTCACCTTCCTCCAGCGCGGCGATTTCGCCCTTGATGCGGCGCAGGTTGAAGAAGAGCTTCTTCTGTGCGGCGGTCGTGCCGAGTTTCACAAGGCTCCAGCTGCGCAGGATATATTCCTGGATGGCGGCTCGTATCCACCACATGGCGTATGTCGCAAGGCGGAAGCCCTTGTCGGGATCGAACTTCTTCACAGACTGCATGAGGCCCACATTGCCCTCGGAGATCACCTCGGCCATGGGCAGACCATAGCCGCGATAGCCCATGGCGATCTTCGCCACGAGGCGCAGGTGGGAGGTAACCATTTTCTCGGCAGCTTCGGAGTCGCCATTTTCCTGCCAGGCCTTGGCGAGCATGAACTCCTCGCCCTTTTCCAGCATCGGGAATTTGCGAATTTCGCTGAGATAACGGCTAAGGCCCTGTTCGGGGCTCAGCGCGAGCGCGCGGCTCGATGTGTTTCCTGTGGCCATGACAAATCCTCCTTGTCTGACGCGTCATCCACCCCCGAAGGCAGCAAAAAACGGCGTTGCCTGTTCTGGGAAAGGTGTTTAGCCCCGCATGGCGGCGGCCGCCCATCCCCGGTTTGCGCATAAGTGTTATCGCGCGGCGATAATATGGTGATCAGATTACGCCAAAAAAGAGGCGGTTGATCAGCTTTCAGGACAGCGCTTTCGCCATACCGGCTTCTTTCAGGAAGTCATCGAGCCCGTCTGGCGATTTCATCTTGGAAATCGCTTTCTTCACTGACTTGAATGCCTTTGCGGCATACTTCTGGGTATCCTGCTCAAAGGCTTTGCCCCTGATCTTCACGGAGAGCTTCTTGCGCCGCTTCGAGGCGTTTTCGGAGTTCGCCGCAGCCCAAACCAGATATGTCTTCGCGACATCATCCTTGAACAACGGCAAAAGGGTTTCGCGGAGTTCGCCAAGGGGTTTGAAACCATCATTGGCCTTCGGCGCCTGCATCATCTCACACCATTCGGTCACGAAGGGCGCGCGGTCGCGGAGCCATTCTCCCGGCGTGGGATCGCTCAGCATCTGGCGATACTGCGCGGCCAGGGAAAAATCAGCCGCAGCCGGGCGGCCACCGAAGATGTACAGCGTCTCCTTGAGATGCGTGTCGAGCAATCCGGTAAAGGTGTGGAAGGACGCGCGCAGAATGTCGCCATTGGTGCCGCCTGCACCGACCAGGGGCAGACGTCCGGCCATGCGATCGACGATTTTTTCGACCTCTTCAGCCCGCGAGGCTGGCGGGTGCCCCGCAAACAATTGCTCCAGCAACCGCTGGGCGGCAGCTTCCTGGTCAGGCGATTGGCTCCAGCGCTCATTGAACATGGCCTTGTTCAGCCACTCGTCGCCATAGTCTTCCAGGATGAGCGACAGCGCCGCGCAGGCTGGATCATCTGGCACGGTGGACGGCTCCGGATGGGCCGCTTCGAGACCCGCCAGCATTGCCGTGGAATCCTGGCTGGCCACCGCTTCCGGTGAAATGAGCAGGGGAACCGTCGGCACCTGGGCCAGGGCCTGGAAATCAGCCTCGGTTTTCACCGATCGCGACACCCAGTCGAAATCGACGCCTTTGTAGCGCAGCGCTGCGCGGACTTTTTCGGAATAGGGTGATGTTTCAGCACCGAACAGGCGATAGTTGGCCATGCGTCTTGGTCTCTTTGTCTTGGATTACCTGCACGCTTAGAGCATGGGCGGGGCCACGCCAAGGTGAATGTGCCGCGCCCCTTGCGCGCCTGCGCTGGGGAGACTACGCCACGCGCCATGTCAGAGCCCCGAAATATCCTTGCCTACAGCGACAAACTCTTCACGCCGTCAGAGAGTTTCATCCCGCGCGGATACAGCGCTTTCGAGCGCCTGCGGCCCGTCTATTCCGGACATGAGCTGAAGGGCCCTGTGCCCGAAGGCACTGCAGCGGTGCAAATGGGCCCGCTCCATGGCCCGGGAGGTGAAGCAGCCTTCAAACAGCTGGGCACCATTTCGCCCGCACTGGAAGCGAAGATCAGGGAGATCGACCCGGTCGCGATCCATGCCAGTTTCGGCAAATCGGGGGCCTATGCCCTGCCCATCGCGCGTAAATTCGGCCTCCCGCTGGCGGTGACGTATTATGGCGGCGACGCCACCAAGACCACCAACACCAAGGACAGCTTCATCCGCGTCTATAATCGGCGCCGTGCCGCGCTCTGGCGCGAGGCGGATCTGATCCTGCCCTGTAGCGACTTTATCCGCTGGGAACTTCTGGCGAAGGGCGCGCCCGACGAGAAAATGATCGTCCACCACAACACGGCGGACCCAAACCGGTTCCAGCCGGGCGAAAAAGACAAGATCATTCTCTTTGCGGGTCGCTGGACTGAGAAAAAAGGCATCGAAACGCTCATCGCCGCACTGGCAAAGCTCGGGCCCCGGCTCGAAGGCTGGCGTGTGCGCCTGCTCGGCGATGGAGAGTTAAAAGAAGGCCTGGTCGCGCAGCTCGAGGCCGCGGGCGTCAGCGCCGAGTTGCCAGGCTGGATCCCCGCGGACGACATGCCGAAGCATTTTGCGGAAGCGATGATTGCCTGCGTGCCGTCCCAACGCGCCGCGTCGGGCGATGCCGAGGGCCTGCCCCTGGTCTGCGTCGAAGCCATGCTCTGCGAGTGCGCCCTGGCCGCGACCTATCACGCCGGCATTCCGGAATGCGTGAAGGATGGCGAGACGGGTTACCTGGTGGAAGAACGCGACAGCGACGCTTTGGCAGATCGGCTTGGCCGAATGATCGCCAACCCTGACGCCACCCTGGCCATGGGAAAAGCCGGGCGCGCCTTCGCGCTCGAAAGCTTTAACCTGGTGAAGCAATCCAAACGTCTGGAAGACCACCTCATCAGGATCGCTGAGGCGAAGGGGACGTTTTAGCGCTCTTCGGAGGCACCTAAATCGCCCCACCCGCCGCCGGATTTCTCTTCATGCTTCGGCAGCAGATGTCTCGCGCGCCAGGCGATACCCACGGTGACGATGATCGCGATGCCGATGAAGGGGGCGTAGGGGTGGCCGAAGATGTGGGGTTTCCACCAGATCAGGGACACAAACCCCACCACGCCGAGCACGCGCGCGCCGGTGAACACCATCCGGTCAACGGCGATTTTCGCAAGACCGAGGGCAAAGCCCTTCAGGAAGTCGCGCGTTACGCTCATTTCACACCCACTCGCTCTGTCTGGCGCCTCGTTGCGCCCCTTCAACCTTCACTCCCGCTTGGAGTGAGGCTGTTTCAGCTGAAAGACTAACCGATGGGGCTCAACACGATCTTTTGCCGAATGCTCAAATTTGCGCTTTAAGCCCGCGATGACCTTTCAGGCCTCCGTCCTCACCCTCTTTCCAGAGGCGTTTCCCGGTGTTTTGGGTGTCTCCATATTGGAGCGAGCGCGGGCGGCTGGAATTTGGTCACTAGAGACACTGGACATCCGGACTTTTTCACATCATAAGCACCGATCCGTTGACGACACCCCTTTCGGGGGAGGCGCCGGTATGGTGCTGAGACCCGATGTGGCGGCGGCAGCGGTAAGTGGTACGCCCCGCGGGGAACGGCCACTGATTTATCTGAGCCCGAGGGGCAAGCCGCTCACCCAGGCCCGCGTGCGAGAGATCGCTGGCGGACCGGGGGTGATTTTGTTTTGCGGCCGCTTTGAAGGTTTGGACCAGCGGGCGATTGAGGCCTGTGACATGGAGGAAATCTCGCTGGGCGACTTTGTGCTCGCCGGCGGCGAGGTGGCGGCCCAGGCGCTGATCGAGGCGTGTGTGAGGCTCCTTCCCGGTGTTGCAGGCAATGAGGCCTCGCTGGAAGATGAGAGTTTTGAGACGGGGCTGCTCGAATATCCCCATTACACCCGGCCGAGGGTGTGGGAGGGGCGGGTAGTTCCCGAGGTGCTGACATCAGGCGACCACGGCAAAGTGGAGACCTGGCGGCGCGCCGAAGCCATGAAGATCACGCGCGAGAGGCGGCCCGACCTCCTTGAGCGCAACCAAAGTACAGAGCCCAAGCGTCCGGAGACTGGCGATGAACGTGATTGAGACCCTAGAAGCCGAAGAGGCCGCCCGCCTCCACGCCGACAAGACGCTGCCGGAGTTTTCACCCGGCGACACGCTGTCTGTGAATGTGCGCATCAAAGAAGGCGAGCGCGAGCGTATTCAGCGCTTTGAAGGCGTGTGCATTGCCCGCAAGGGCGGTGGCCTGAACGAGACTTTCACAGTCCGCAAGATCTCTTTCGGCGAAGGCGTAGAGCGCGTCTTCCCGATCTACTCACCCAACGTCGACAGCATCGAAGTGAAGCGAAAAGGCCGCGTGCGCCGCGCCAAGCTTTACTACCTGCGCGATCGCCGCGGTAAGTCTGCCCGGATTGCCGAGCGCACCACGGGCCACGGGATCGAGCAAGTCGAGATTGCCGTCTCCAAGACCGATCGCAAGCGCCAGCGCGCCGCTGAAAAAGCAGCCCGCAAAGAAGCGGCCGCCAAAGAGCGCGAAGCCGCCGCCAAGGCAAAGGCTGAAGAGGAAGCCGCTGCTGCAAAAGCTGCCGAGGCTGAAGCCGCCGCAGCAGAGGCCGCGCCCGAGGGCGACGAGGCCTAGACCCTCACCGCCTTTTATTATTACAGAGAATTCATCCCCGCCGCAGCGAATGTGGCGGGGTTTTTCTTGTATTCAGGTCGAGACCGACGATCTGTCGTCTTGGGCGGATTGGGCACCCGGTGATGGGTTGCCGGTGGTTTCAGGAACACTCCGGATTGGGGCGACATGACATTCAGATCGACGGCATCAGGGATCTTGTTGGTCTGCCTCACTTTGGCAGGCTGCGTCGATCGGCCGAGCGCCGGTGAAAGCCTTACCGAGATCTGCCGGCCCGCCACGGTGCAGCCCGCCCAGTTCGGAGTTGGAGACCTTGTGGTGCCAAGGGATCAGATCGTCGCCCGGCTCCAGCACACCTCAATCACGGACGAATACGGCATCTCCATCCGACTGACAGAACAGTATTCAGGCGCAGTCGCCCAAATGACCCGGGAATCTCTGGGCCAGCCCCTCCCTCTGCTACTGGACAATGAAGTCATCGCCGAACCCGTAGTGATCACGCCGATCCTGGACGGTCGCATCCTGATCAGCGGCAACTACACGCGCACCGCTGCCAGTGACATCGTTGCACGGCTTTCAGGCCCGTGTCCGCCGGATAGCCGGGATTGATTATGGCAGCACAGTGTTAGTCTCGTCACACGTCCACTCAACGAATCCGTCCTCACCGCCGATTATTCTGTGTATCTGGGCCGGCTGAGGCCGGTCACATGGCGGCGTCAATTCGGATGGCTCGATGTCACCATCCAGCAGGCCGTTCTCCGTGGGTTTCCATTCTCCCCAATAGGCAATCCAGCGGTCTTCCTGGGGCACATCGACAACAACATGTTTTAGATACTGGGCAACGCCCAACCGGCCATCGGTTGTCCCAAATAGCGCGTCCATGGTGATGTTCAGAAAGGTCTGGGCAAGCGCGCCCGGACCGCCTGATTCCCCAGCTGCGCCGGTTTGATTGTCGACAATATCGCCGACGATATTCTTCACGGCATCTACGGCAGATTGCTTCAGGAAGGCTTCGTCATAGGCGGCCTTGTTGTTCCAGACGTAAAGGTTGAAACGTTCAAATTCACAATAGTCGCGCTGGGCCAGGTGGATGCCCGGCGTGGTCGACGATACGTTTGTCTGACAGATTGTGCCTGCGATATTGATCGCGACAGTTTCTCCCGCGGGCACGGTTTCCCCGCGCAACGTGTTGTAGGGCCCGGCATACTCCACTGCTCGGTTCGGGTCTTTGAAATGCGCCGTGACAAACACTTCGGTGTCGCTGCCATTGTAGAATTCGAAGGGGTTTTCGGCGAACCGCGGAGACCACACACAGCGGCCTGTCCGCAAATCGGCTTCGTGTCGACCGTCCGCGCATGCCTTTCCAACGGTAATTGGGCACGCCCGCTCGCCCAGGGCTCCGCAGGTCTCGCATCGTCCTGCAACTTCGATGTGGCCATCATCGCAGCCGCGCAGAGAGAATTCAGACGTCAGCGTTTCGGTGACCGGACAGGCGCGCTCACCCGCCGCGCCGCATGGCTCGCAGCGCCCATTGGCTTCCACTTGTCGCCCATTGCAGCCTTGCCATTGCACTGTGGCAGGGCAGGCGCGTTGACCTTCATCGCCGCAGGGTTCGCAGCGGCCCGCGACTTCAATGTGGCCGTCATCACAGCCGCGCAGCGAGAAGTTGGCAGATAGTGTTTCGGTCACAGGGCAAGCACGCTGGCCGTCAGCACCACAGGATTCGCAACGTCCAGCGACTTCAACGCGCCTACCGCTGCAGCCTTGTAGCTGCACCGTGAACGGACACGCGCGCTGACCCTCGCCGCCGCATGGCTGACAGCGGCCACGCACTTCGATCCTGTTGCCGTTGCATCCTTGCCTTTGCACGGTGAATGGACACGCCCGCTCGCCCGTGTTTCCGCACCCCTCACACCGGCCGCCGACTTCAATCATGCCGTCATCGCATCCGCGCAACTGAACCGTAGCCGCGCAGGCATACTCGCCTTTGGCACCGCAATTGTGGCACTTGCCTTCCCGCGCGGTCAGGCCGCTGTCACAGGATGGCGTCTGTTCCCAGAAATTGCATTCGCGCTGATTGTTCCCGCCGCACTTATCGTTCGCGAGCGACGATGGCGCGACGGTGATGAAGACGATACCCAGAAGGAGGACGAGTTTGGCGATCCATCCCCATTGGCGGCGGGTGCCGGCATCTTGCTGATGGCAAATCTCCATAATCGTCCCCTTTGCACTGACGGCAGCGCTGATCTCATTGCATCATTCCGCCAGCGTTGGGGATTATAATGGCGAGTCTATGGCAGCGCTCATCCTGGACTGTCGCGCCAAATAGCTTGAGATTCCGGCGGTTACCAAAAAGGCCGCCCCGAATGGGACGGCCTTGCTTACTCCTTTCTGGTGGAGCCTAGCGGTTGCTGAGTCTTGCCCACCGCCGACGCCGTTTGCTCAACAGGCTCGGTCCAGTATCGGCAGCCGTTTCAGGCGCCGGGACTTTCGCTTTGAAGCTGTGCGTGTTGGGATCAATCGCGTTGATGGGCACCACCATTTTGGGGGCCTGGTTAACCGCTACCGATGCCTGCTCAGCTTCGCGGACGTGCGGGGTCATGACTTTGGTTCCTTTTCAGTTCGGCGCTTTGCCAGATCAGCGGGGTTGATGATGAGGTGTGTTGCGCTGACAGGACACATCTGGGGAGCACTTATTGTTTTTCAATAAGGATTGATCGTTTTTCAGCGATTTTTTGAAACCCTGAGGAAAATCAAGGCCATGGGATTGCCGATTTGCGCGAGGTTGGAGCCACGCGGCATGTTTGACCCCTGGCCACTGGCAATTTTGCGGCTTTTGAGCCATATACCCGCCGATGACAGACTGCCCTGACGCGCCGGAAAAGAAGCGGCTCTTTATCAAGACCTATGGCTGCCAGATGAACGTGTACGACTCCGAGCGTATGCGGGACGTCTTGGCGCCGCTTGGCTATTCCCCGGTAGATGCACCGGACGGCGCAGATCTGGTCGTGCTGAACACCTGCCATATCCGCGAGAAGGCCACCGAGAAGGTCTACTCCGAGCTCGGCAAGATCAAGAAAATGAAGGAAGCCACGGGTGGGAAGATGACCATCGCCGTGGCCGGATGTGTAGCCCAGGCCGAGGGCGAAGAGATCATGCGCCGCCAGCCCGCAGTGGACCTCGTTCTGGGTCCGCAGGCCTATCACAAGCTTCCGGAAATGATCGCCCGCACGAGCCGCGCCGTGGGCGACCGGCTGGAGACAGATTTCGAAACCCTCGACAAGTTCGACGCCCTGCCCAAGGCGCGCGAAGCCGACGGTCCCACCGCGTTTCTCAGCGTGCAGGAAGGGTGTGACAAGTTCTGCACCTTCTGCGTGGTGCCTTACACACGCGGCGCAGAGGTCTCCCGCTCAGTCGATGATATCACGCTTGAAGCGCGCTCTCTGGCGGCCCAGGGCGTGCGCGAGATTTCCCTGCTTGGGCAAAACGTAAATGCCTGGCACGGCGCGGCCCCTGCCGTGGAAGGCGGCGATGAGTGGACCCTCGGCGCCCTGTCGCGCCATATTGCGAAGATCGGCGGTATTGAACGCATTCGCTACACCACCAGCCATCCGCGCGATATGGATGACGACCTGATCGCCGCCCATGGCGACACCGACGCCATGATGCCTTACCTGCACCTGCCCGTTCAGTCTGGTTCGGACTCGATCCTGAAGGCGATGAATCGCGGCCATACGGCCCATCACTATATGGACATTATCGCAAAGGTCCGCTCGGCACGGCCCGATATCGCCCTGGCGAGCGACTTCATTGTGGGTTTTCCTGGCGAGCGAGACCGGGACTTTGAAGATACGATGGAGCTGGTGCGCGCGGTCGGCTACGCTTCGGCCTATTCCTTCAAATACAGCCCCCGACCCGGAACGCCCGCGGCAGATATGTTCGGCCAGGTCGATGAAGCCGTGAAGGATGCGCGCCTCCAGAGGCTTCAAGCGCTCATCCGCGACCAGCAGATCGCTTTCAATACGTCAAAGGTCGGCCAAACCCTGCCGATCCTCGTCACGGGCAAAGGTCGGCTGGAGGGTCAACTCCACGGGCGCTCGCCCTATTTGCAGGCCGTTCACTTTGATGGACCCGAAGGCCTCAATGGCCAAATTGTGGATGTTGAGATCATCGGCTCGAGCCTGAATTCACTCACCGGCGAATTGAAGCCGTCTACGGAGGCCGCCGCTTGAGCCTGCCGCCCCGCAAGGTCGCCTCTCCGGGCGCGCCCATCAGCCGATTCTACGAAGTGGCCTCAGCCGAGCGCTTGCGCGATCTGTGCGGCCCCCACCACAAACACCTCCAGCGCTTCGAAGCGAAGCTGGAAGAGCATGGCGTTCGCCTGGAAAGCCAGGGCGGCGGGATCATGATCTTCGGTAAGGCTGAAGGCGTTTCGCTTGCCGAGGCAGCGCTCGCTGAGTTCGAGCGCCGGTTGCGCGGCGGCGCTGAACCTGTCGATCTGGAAGTGGATGGGTCGATCGCCTCGGTTGAAACCGTAGAAACATCCTTTTCAACCCTGTCCGGCCTGCGCAAGCCTGTGTCGGCCCAGACCCCTGGCCAGGCGCGCTATCTCAGCCAACTGTCGGATGCCGGAAACGGACTTGTATTTGGCGTTGGCCCTGCGGGCACAGGAAAAACCTATCTGGCTGTCGCTGCAGGCGCCGCAGCTTTGCTCAAGGGCACTGTCGAACGCCTGATCGTCACGCGTCCTGCCGTTGAAGCGGGCGAAAAGCTGGGTTTCCTTCCGGGCACTCTGGAAGAAAAGGTCGATCCCTACATGCAGCCGATCTGGGACTCACTGCGCGATTTCATGCGCAGCGACGACATAGAAAAGCGCATGGCAGGCAAAACGCCCTCGATTGAGGTTGCGCCGCTGGCATTCATGCGTGGGCGCACGCTGAAAAAGGCTTTTGTTGTCGTGGATGAGGCCCAGAACACGTCCGTCGCCCAAATGAAGATGCTATTGACGCGGCTAGGCCGGGAATCTCGCATGGTCGTGACCGGCGACCCCGGACAGGTGGACCTGCCCAAAGGCCAAGTGTCGGGGCTCGCCCACGCCCTCGATATTCTCGACGGCATTGAAGGGATTGCCACGACACGGCTCACCCCGAAAGACGTTGTGCGCCACGCGCTCGTCTCGCGGATCATTGACGCGTATGAGGCCGGAGGGGCGCCATGACCAGCGTGACACTCGATCTCCGCATCGACGATGACGCCTGGAACACGCTCGTCGACATCGAAGAGGTTGCCAGCTCGGCTTTGCTTGCGGGAGCTGAAACGCTGGAGAGACCGGTGGCAGGCGAAGTGGCTATTCTGTTGACGGGCGACGAACACATGCACGCCCTGAACAAGACCTGGCGGGGCAAAGATGCCCCCACCGATGTGCTGTCTTTTCCTGCGAGCGAAGCCGATCCGGGATTTCTGGGTGATCTCGCCCTTGGATT
This sequence comes from Pseudomonadota bacterium, assembly GCA_038526245.1. Lineage (GTDB taxonomy): Bacteria > Pseudomonadota > Alphaproteobacteria > Caulobacterales > Hyphomonadaceae > UBA5336. The sequence goes on along the minus strand of JBCBGZ010000004.1, from coordinate 20,156 downwards.
CGGCATTTGTGCGCGAGATGCAAAAGCCCAAAACTTGAGCCTGAGCGCCCATTTAAGCCATTTGGTCATTCACGGCTTCTACCACCTGCTCGGCTATGACCACGAAACCGATGACGATGCCGCCATAATGGAAGCGCTGGAGGTCTCAGCGCTTGCCAGACTGGGCCTGTCTGACCCATATTCTCTAGGGGCTTGAAGCGATGGCAATGACAGATCCCGACCCTTCCGAACAAACAGACCCCGGCCGAAGTCGGATCGGCCGCCTTTTGGGGCTGGCGCGACGCCCGTCAAACGAGGCTCCCGAAACCGATGCCCTGAACGGAAACGGTCACCCCAGCGAGATGCGCCTGCGAATTGCGCGGTTTGAACAGGCATCCGTGGGCGATGTGATGATCCCGCGGCCAGATATCGTTGCAATCGAAATCGACGCACCCCTCTCAGAAGTGCTCAAGGTCTTTGCCGAGGAATCCCATTCGCGCCTGCCAGTGTACCGCGAGACCCTCGATGACCCGGCCGGCTTTGTGCACATCAAGGATGTTGTCGCCGAGATCGCCAAGGGCTGCGCGGATGACGCCAAAATCCTCGACACTGTTCACCGGGAGATCCTCTACGTTCCGGATTCAATGCCGCTCGCAGACCTACTCCTGAAAATGCAGGCATCTCGCATTCACCTCGCACTCGTGGTGGATGAGTATGGCGGCACCGATGGGCTCGTCTCCCTGGAAGACCTTGTTGAAGAAATCGTCGGTGACATCGAAGACGAACACGATGAAGAAGACGTTGCCCTGTTTCGGCGCACACGCAATGTCTACGAGGTCGACGCACGTATGGAAATCGAAGACTTCCAGCAAGAAACGGGACACGATTTGTCACTGCCCGAGCATGAAGCAGAGATCGACACGCTTGGCGGCGTCGCCTTCGCACTGGCAGGCCGGATTCCCGTACGTGGCGAGGTTCTACGTCATCCGCAGGGACTTGATGTGGAAATCGTCGAGGCCGATACGCGCCGCATCAAACGACTGCGTCTGCGGCCAACGCCGATGACGAACGCGGCCCCGGACGCCGACTGACGAATGGACGCAGCGATCCGCAGCCATGGAGTGACCCTTCTGGGGCCTCTCCACGAAACCCTGGCGCGGGCCACGGGGTGGAAGGCGTTACTCCTGTCGGCATTGTTCGGTGGTTTTGCGGCCCTGGCGTTTGCGCCATTTCACCTGACGGCCGCCCTCGCAGTGAGCTTCACCGGACTTATCTGGATGATCGACGGGGCACGGGGCCAGAAACGCTGGGGAAAATCCGTGTTCGCCCGCGGTTGGGGCTTCGGGTTTGGCTTTTTCCTTGTCTCACTCCACTGGACGGCCCAGCCTTTTCTCGTTGAACCGGAAAAACATGCCGTTTTCCTCTGGATGCCACTTTTGCTCTTACCCGGCGGCATGGCGCTGATCTGGGGCGCCGCCATGGCAATGGCGAGTGCGTTCTGGAGCGCTTCACCGTCGCGGGTTTTCGCGTTCACTCTGTTCTTCGCCCTGGCGGAATGGGTGCGCGGCAGCTTGTTCGGGGGCTTTCCATGGAACCTGGCCGGCACAAGCTGGATTCCCGGTGGAGCGATCTCGCAAGCCGCCGGACTCGGAGGCGTCTACTGGCTCACGGTCATTACCGTTTTAGCGTGTGCCACGCCCGCCGCGCTGGTCGATACGCGCGAAGAGCGCAGCCTGGCCCTGCGGTTCGTTCCCAGTCTCCTCGCCGTCATGGCACTTGCAGGGCTATGGGCCTGGGGTGGCCAGAAACTGGCCGAACCGACCCAGTTCACAGAAACCGATATCGTGTTGATGGATGTGGGTGTTCCGCAAAGCGAAAAGTACGATGAAAACGGCGCAAATCCGGAGGTTTTCCGCCGCTATCTGGAGTTTCTCAACGAAATCCCGTCAAGACCGACAGACATCGTCATCTGGCCGGAAGGCGCGACGGGCTCAATTTTGCTTGAAGCTCGCCAGCTGGAACCAGTCACAGCCTATCTCGGCGAGCGTCATCTGATCGCTGGGACGGCGCGCTATCAGCTCAGCGAGCAAGACTACACCTGGTACAATTCCATCGCCGTATTGAGCGAGAACAGCGCCAGGACCGGCGCCGCGGGCCTCTATGACAAGCATAGACTGGTCCCTGTCGGCGAGCTCCCTGTGGCGCGGATACTGCCCTTTGGAGACGCGATTGCCGGGATACTCCCTGGATCGCTCCAGCAAATGGCGACCGCAGGATTTACGCCGGGCCCGGCGCCGAGCCTTGTCTATAGTGAAGGCGTACCGCCTTTCGTCGCGATGATTTGCTATGAAGGGCTTTATCCCGGCGTTGTGCGCGAAGCCCAGACATCTGCCGGCCACCGGGCAGACTGGATTGTTCTGGTGTCGAATGACGGTTGGTTCGGTAGCCTGATTGGTCCTGCCCAGCACTACGCCCAGAACCGCTACCGCGCGATTGAAACCGGCCTGCCCATAGCGCGGGTCGCAGCACGGGGCGCGTCCGCCATCATCGATGGAAAAGGCCGGGAAGTCATGCGCACCAAGGGCCTTCGCGAAGACCTGGAAGGGTGGAACGGGCAAGTGGGGCGCGGAAAACTTCCATCACCCGAAGCAACACCGTTTTACCAGTCCCGGGGCGGTCAGGTTCTTTTCCCGCTCACGCTCGTTCTGATCTCGATTTTCGCTTTCCTCGCCTGGCGCCGCTAGAGCCGACGAAGAAAAACGTAGAACGCCCCACTCCCGCCATGCCGTGCATGGGCGCTGGCATATCCAGAGACATGAAGGCTGGCGCGGCCACTTGAAAGCCAGTCCAGGAAATTGCGCCGCAAGATCCCCTCGCCGCCGCGGCCTTTGCCCGTGATCACCAGAACGCAGCGCGCACCATTGCGCCTCTGATTCAAGATGAAAGCTGGCAAGCGCTTGTCCGCCTGGGCCTGGGTCAGCCCATGAAGGTCGATATGAGCATCTATTTCGAGCTGTCCGCGGCGCACTTTTCGCTCTCGATCCCGCAAAGCGGCGGGCGTGGCTGGTTTCGGCCGTGGTTGCGCAGGTTCTGGAAGCTTGGGCGCGCGTAAACCTGACTTCGTAGCTGGCTTCTCGGTTGCGATCTGACCTTCAAGTGATGCCTGGTCTTCAGCTGGAGGCTGAACGCCCGGCAGAGGTTTGATCGACCGCGCAACCCGCGCCCAACCGCGCTGTTCAGAAGGTGTAAGCTTGCGTCCGGCCATGGCCCGAGAGTTAGGGCAGGCGAGCGCGCAGGACAATCTCACCATCCGCCACGGACGCGACCTCATTCAATTGCATCCGCGCGGCGGTGGTTCGGGGCAAAAGCGCCCACATCCGGCCCGGCGCATTCATGGTGCCTGCGCGAGAGCCCGCAGCGTCGCCGGTTCCGAAATAGATATCGCCGCGCACCGGCCCCTTGATGGCGCCGCCGGTATCCTGCGAAACCAGTATTCCACGCCAGAGCCCGCCGAGGCCAGGCGCGTTTGTTTCAACCAGATAGGGCACGCCCAAAGCGTGGAAGTCGCGGTCAATCGCCATCGACCCGAGCGGCGTCAACGGAATGTTTGCCGCGCCTCTGGGGCCAAGGTCCGGATCCCCTTCCGGCAAAGCATGGAAGAAAACAAACCGCGGATTGGCGTTCATCGCTTCCTGCGCTTCCGCCATGGAGACCCGGTCCATCCAGGCGCGGATGCCCTGCATGGACGCCTCGCCGCGGTCTATCTTTCCCCGCTCAAGCAGCCAGTTCGCTGTCGAGCGAAACGGCTGGCCGTTATGCGCGTAGTAGGCCGCCCGCATCGTTGTGCCGTCCGCAAACATCAACCGTCCGGATCCCTGTATCTGCAGGAAGAAGACATCTGCGGGATGGGCATAGCCCAGGACCCGGTCCAGTTCGGGCTTGATTTCGGCGCGCGGCGGATAGGGCTGGGATTGTCCGTTTGGAAGGCTTTGAAGCGGGCCTTCATCTGACTGCACAAGATCTGACGGCGGCCCGGGCACAGGCGCGGTGAAACCCGGCTGCGGGATCCTGCGCGCATCGATCATGGGCTCGAAATAGCCGGTAAAGCGGGATGCGCCATCCATGCTGCTGATCTCGACGGGGACCATAAGCGCTTCAATCACCTGCCTGGAAAGACCCGGATCATCTTGCGCCGCCAAGAGGCTTTCACAAACTGCGCGCCACTCTCCAACACTCCCAGCCCAGTTGGCCCGCGCAGACAGCCACTCGGCCGCGTCGCGATCTTCCAGGGAACCGCAACTTCGCAAAAAGGCACGAATGCCAGGTTCGGTTGAAGCGCCCTGCCAGGCCAACAAGCCTTCGAACTCAGTCGGCTGACGCTCTGGGGGCGGCGCTGGAAGCTCTTGAGTGTCGGGTAAAGACGGGGTGGGTGGGTAACTCGGCGATGTTGCACACCCCGAAAGCAGCCAGACAAAGAGGACCAACAGGCCAAAGGACTGCAACCGCATGATAGTTTGCCTGACGATTCGCTACGCTACGTCCGCAGGCTGACTCGCCTAGGTCGCGATTTCAACATCGTCCAGCAGCCAATTGGGGTCGCTGGAGGTTACATTTCGCATAAAGGTCCAGATCTCGCGGGCGTACTTTGTTTTTTCGCCGTCGCCGAGTTCGGCTTCATAGCGCACCATGACCCTCGCGACCTCTCCGGTGACGCCCGCATCCTCGATCTCTGCTTTCTTGATGCGGAGCAAGCGCCAGGGGTCTTCCCCGGATGTTTCGCGGCCTGAAATCGCTGCGTCCCAAGCCTCGTATACATCGTCGTCGAGCAGGGGTCGCAATGCGCTGCGGTCGCCATCTGCAAACGCTTCGACGATCATTTCATAGGCGCTGCGCGCCCCCTGCAGGAAAGCGCGGGGATTGAAACTGCGATCCGAGCGGTAAATCTCTTCCAATCCGCCCGCAGCAGGGCCGGTGAAGCTCGGCTCGATATCCGGGTCATTTGCCACCGGTCGGGGGCTTTGCAAAACGTCACCCTGGGCTGGGGACGCCTGGACGGGGTTTGGCTCGCCGCGTGTTGTGCCGTCCGGCGGACCGTCGTCACGCCCCAGCGCCACGTACAGTCGCGATAGCACGAACAGCGCGATAGCGGCGAGGATGAGAACTTCGGTCATACACAGAATCCAACTTGTGGCACTTACACTCGCAACAGATAGGGCATCGGCGGCTCAGATGCCAGTCAGCGTTGCCCGTCCGCATGAGGCATGGTAGCCGCCGGTCTCAAATTCTCAAGCGAGGCCCCATGAGCGATACCAGCGCACCCACGCCGCCAATTCCTGGACAAGATGGTCAATCTGGACCTCAGCTGCGGGCTCTCAGCCAATATGTGAAGGATCTCTCCTTCGAAAACCCAGGCAACCGCACGGCGGACGAGCGCCCGAATATCGATCTTGGAATTGATGTAAGTGCCGTGCCGCACGAGCAGGGCAATGGCCTTTATGAAGTCAGCCTGAAACTAAAGGCCCGCGCCCATACGGAAACCTCTACACTCTTCCTGACGGAGCTGGACTATGGCGGTGTCTTCCAGGTCATCGGCATGTCAGAGGCGGATTCCGAAGCTGCGCTGCTGATTGAATGTCCGCGCCTGCTTTTTCCGTTTGCTCGTAGGTTGATCGCGGACATCACCCGGGAAGGCGGTTTCCCGCCGCTCCTCATCGACCCCGTGGATTTTGTTCAATTGTACCGGTCTCAAAAAGAACGCGACCAGGCAAGCGGCCCTCCGCAGCCCGCAGGATCTGTTCCCCCCTTTCAGCCCCAAGGCTGAGCGGGCTTTACCCGTAGCGTTGCCACAGGGACTTTTCGCCCATTGAAGCGATGAACGCTTTATGGAGCGCGAGTTCCTCTTCGCTGAGGAGACTCTTCAGGGGCGTCGGGCGCTGTTTTGCAGGCGCGCGTTGCGCCTGATCACCCGAGCCGTTGTTGTCGGCAAACTCGAAAGCCCGGGCCCGGCCACCGAGAAGCTCAAGGTACACACTTGCGAGCAATTGGGCATCAAGCAGCGCCCCGTGGAGCGTCCGGCTTTCCAAAGAAATATCGAAACGCCGGCAGAGCGCATCGAGGCTGGCAGGTGCCCCGGGAAAGCGCTTCTTGGCGATTTGCAGCGTATCGACCCATCGCTCGTCTGGGTAGATCGGCTTGCCACACCGCTCCAGCTCCATGTTCAGGAACCCTTTGTCGAAATTCGCATTGTGGGCGACGATCTGGGCATCACCGATAAAGTTGATGAGCGCGTCGACTACGCTCGGATCGTCGAAAAGCGGCTTATCGGCAAGAATATCGTCGGTCAGCCCGGTAATGCGGATGGTTGCTTCTGAAACTTCGCGCCCAGGGTTGATCAGAACGCGAAACGTTTTTCCGGTCGAAACGTGATTCACCATTTCCACCGCGCCCAATTCGACCACACGGTCCCCATTTTGGGGGTCCAGTCCGGTGGTTTCAGTGTCGAACGCAATTTCACGAAGGGTTTCTGCCATTGCCCGCTTCCCCGGCCAGTCGAATCATCAGTTTGGCGATGGCATGCACGTGTGCGCGGGCAAATTCAAATCCGAAAGCTGAACTGATCACAAAATCCGCGCGCGCCCGCTTTTCCGCATCGGGCGTTTGTTTGGCCAGGATGGCCTCAAACTGTGCCTCATCCATGCCGCCCCGGGCCAGGACGCGTTCGCGCTGGATTTCGGCCGGAGCAGAAACGACAGCAACATGGGTGCAGCGCGCATGCCCGCCGGTTTCAAAAAGGAGGGGAATGTCCAGCACCACGAATGGAGCACCCGCATTCACATGGGTCTGCAGGAATTCCATCTGCGTGAGGCCCACCAGCGGATGGACGATGCTTTCGAGTCGGGCAATCGCGTCCGCATCACCGACAACCTTGCCGCGCAGGGCAGCGCGGTCGATCCCGCCATCATCGCCGAGAACTCCTTCAAACGCTTCACTCACCGGCGCCACAGCGCTTCCGCCGGGCGCGTAAATGCCATGCACAGCAGCGTCAGCATCATACACTGGCGCGCCTTCATCTCGGAACATTTCCGCTGTTGCGGTCTTTCCCATCCCGATGGATCCCGTCAGGCCAAGCCGGATCATTTCAGCGCCTCCAGCGCATTGCGGCATCTGTCTATTGCAATCTGGCGGTTCGGCAGGATGCCATGCCAGATCTCAAACGATAGCGCCGCCTGACCCACCAACATGCCGATACCATCGCGCGTGACCCAACCGCGCTGCCCGGCCATGGAGAGCACCGCATCTGTGTCAGCTCCATAGGACAAATCATAGAAGGGTCGGCCGTCGCCATCTGGCAGGTCCAAGGCGTCGCCCGCTTGCTTCAGACTGATGCAGTTTATCACGCCTTCAGCAAAACCCATTGCATCGGGTAACTGGTCGAGCCCGATCGCGCGCTTCGTGGGAAGCGCAAATTGCACGCACATATCTTCAGCGCGCGCCCGGGTGCGGTTTGCAATCACCAGATCCGCGCCAGCGTGATGTAGCGCGTGGACGACGGCTTTAGCAGCGCCGCCGGCACCCAGGATCAGGACCCGGGCGCCTTCGAACCCGCTTCCTACGAATTCCGAGTAGTCTTGGAGGAATCCGTCCCGATCCGTATTGTCCGCACGCCAGGTGCCATCGGCCGTCCGTGTCAGCGTGTTGGCGGCCCCGAGCATCGCTACCAGCTTACTCATCTCCGTGCAGGCGGGCAGAACGGCGGCCTTGTGGGGCATGGTGACGTTGAGGCCGCGGACACCTTGGCGCCCGAGGGTGATCAACCCGTCGATCGCTTCTCCATCCCGTATATGAAACCCGTGATAGTCGGCATCGAGGGCAAGATCTCTCATCCACCCCCTATGAATGAGCGGCGAGAGAGAATGGGCGATTGGGTCGCCTATAACGCCGTACTGCTTGGTCATGTGGCGATCACTCCGCGTGTGCGCAGATAATCGAGCAACGGCAGAAGCGGCAGCCCGAGAATTGAGAAATAATCGCCTTCAATCTGCGTAAACAGCTGGCTCCCCAAGCTTTCCAATTGATAAGCGCCGACCGTCAACAGCAAGGCGTCGCCGCAGGTATCGACATACTTCTCGATAAATGCCGCGCTCAGGGGCCGCATGGTCAGTCGGGGGCGTGCCAGGTGGCGCCAGACCGGCGTACCGCCCTCGCAAACAACCAGAGCGGTTTCGAGGGTGTGCGTCTGGCCGGACAGCTTGCGTAAATGGTCGCGCGCGCCCTCCAGATCCGCCGGCTTGTCGAATGCAATCTCTCTCAAAGCGAGCATCTGGTCGCCGCCAATCACCAGGCCAGGCCGCGATTGAGACACCCGGACAGCCTTCATCTCCGCCAGTGCCATGGCCTGGTCGCGCACGCTGGCACCCTCAGCCCGCAATGCGGCCTTCAGGGCGTCTTCATCGACACCGGGCTTGACTGCATCGGCCACCACACCGGCATTCGTCAGTAATGCCCGTCGCGACGCGCTTCCGGAGGCCAGGGTCACATCCATTTTAATGGCCTCTACGCTCATTCAGCTTGTTCAGGATAGCCGCCGCGGTTTCCTCGACCGACTTGCGAGACACGTCGATGACCACCCATTTGTTCTTCTGGTACAGGCGGTTGGCTTGGGTGACCTCCTCCTGGACTGCCGCTTCATCGGCATAGGACGTTTCCGGTGACTCGTGGAGTGACAGCAAGCGCTGCCGACGGATCTGGACCAGCCGTTCTGCGCTGATTTTCAAGCCGACAATCATGGGCCGTTTCATATGCGTCAGGATAGGGGGCGGTGGGACACCCGGCACAAGCGGAATGTTACCCGCGCGGACGCCGCGATTGGCCAAATACACACAGGTAGGTGTTTTGGACGTCCGACTGACACCGACAAGCACCACATCTGCCTCCGTCAGGCCCTGGGTGTTTTGCCCATCATCATGGCGAAGCGCGAAATCAATCGCTTCGATCCGGTCGAAATACTCCTGCGTCAGGGAATGCTGGCCCGCCACGCGCTCTGTCGCCACGATGCCCAAATGGCGCGACAGCATGTGAACTGCCGGTTCCAGAACGGCCAGCGTCGGCAGGCCCGCAGCCCGACATTCATGCTCAAGCGTCAAACGGAGTTGTTCGTCGGAAATCGTATACCAGACCACCCCCGGCGCCGCTTTGATCTCTGACAAGACCCGCGCCAATTGCTTGGCTGAGCGTACAAGGTAGTAATTGTGTTCGAGCGGCTGGACGCGCTCAAATTGCGCCGCAGCAGCGCGCATCACGGCATTCAGCGTTTCACCAGTGCTGTCAGACACCAGATGCACGTTGAAATACATGCTCAAATTGGAGCTGGGGGCGCCTCTCGCGGTCATCGATGTTTCATGCCGCGCAGCAACTGCTACGGCAAGCCCTGTGAAGAGCCTGTGGGGAAAACGAATTCCCAAACGGATGACACAATAACTTCACAATTGATCGGTTTTTCCGCTTTTCTGCTCCCGTTTCGTTCGCCCCTGTGGGAGTCTCTGGACTTAAACCGGCAATTTTCGCCCGGATTCAAACCCTTAACAAAAGCTTAACACGCCTGACTGATTGTGAGGCTTTGGTGGACAATCCATGGCACCCGCGCCAAAACCCCGGTTCTCCCGGATTTCGGTGGTCTAATCATCATCACATCCAATTGATTCCAAATCGGAGGTTTTTTTGCCTGCAGCAACCCCCCCACTGAAACCTCTTCTTGATGTTCTAAGCGGCAACCGACGGGACATTCCTCCTGTCTGGATGATGCGCCAAGCGGGTCGTCACTTGCCAGAGTATCTGGAGGTTCGGGCCAAAGCGCAGAACTTTCTGGATTTCTGCTATTCTCCGGATCTTGCCAGTGAGGCGACGCTCCAACCTATTCGTCGGTATGGCATGGATGGCGCCATTCTATTCGCTGACATCCTGCTGGTGCTCGACGCCTTGAACCTGGATGTCACCTTTGAGAAGGGCGTTGGCCCCGTTGTTGAAACGATTGAGACGGCAAAAGATCTATCTCGCGTGCCAGTTTCTGAGGCAGTCGAGAAACTTTCACCGGTTTACGAGACGGTGCGCCGGGTGAAAGCAGATTTGCCCGATGAAACCACGCTGATTGGGTTCGCAGGGGCGCCATTCACCGTGTTGCTCTACACAATTGAGGGCCGGGGCAAGACCGACAAGTCGACTGCCCGCAGCTGGATCTACAGCAAACCCGAGGAAATGAAGGCTGCGCTAGGCGCAATTATCGATGTCACGGCGCAGTACATGGCGGCCCAGGTTGAGGCCGGTGCGGAAGCGCTCATGATTTTCGAATCCTGGGCGGAAGGTCTGCCCAATGATGTGTTTGAGGAGTTGGTGATTGCACCAAACGCGGCGTTGGTTGCTCGTCTCCGCGAGCTCGGTGTGACCGTGCCCATTATCGGGTTCCCCCGCGGGGCAGCCGGAATGCTCAGTCCCTATGTCAACGCAACCGGGGTGACGGGCGTGGGCCTCGATACCGCGGTGGTGCCATCTGAAGTGAACCGTGTCCTTCCCGAGAATTTCCCGGTTCAAGGCCACCTTGATCCATTGTTGCTGCGCGCTGGAGGCGAACGCCTTGTCGCACGCACACGCGAATTGCTCGCCGCCTATGTGGATCGACCCCATATCTTCAATCTCGGGCACGGGGTGTTGCCGGATACGCCGATCCCCCATGTCGAATTGGTGTTGAAGACGTTACGGGGTCAGTGATGGCGCGCAAAGTTGCAATCGTTCTGTTCAATCTGGGCGGACCCGATACGCGGGACAATATCCGCCCGTTTTTGCAGAACCTGTTTGCAGACCCGGCGATCATCCGGGCGCCCTCGCCGATTCGGTGGGCTTTGTCGCGAATTATTTCCCGAACGCGTGCGCCTTCCGTGGCAAAGAATTATGCGTTGATGAACCAGCCGGAGGGAGGTTCGCCGCTTCTGCCGGAAACCACAAAACAAGCAGAAGCCCTGGTAGCAGAGCTTTCAACGCGCATGCCCGGCATTGAAGCCAAGTGTTTCATCGCCATGCGCTATTGGCATCCCTTTACAGCCGAAGCGGCAGAACGCGTAAAAGCCTGGGCGCCCGATGAAGTTGTCCTCTTGCCGCTTTACCCGCAGTTTTCCTCCACAACGACAGCGTCATCGCTCGAGGAATGGGAGGCCCACTATGAGGGGCCGACGAAAACGGTCTGCTGTTATCCCTTCAACGAGGACTTCATCGCTGCCCATACTGAAAAAATAATGGATGCCTGGAAAGCGGATGGTTCGCCGGGCAACGTTAAACTGTTGATGTCCGCCCACGGGGTGCCTGAGCAAGTGATCCGGGATGGTGATCCATACCAATGGCAGATTGAGGAAATGGCGTCGCGCCTGGCTTCAAAACTCCCGGAAGAGTGGGACAAGCAAGTCTGTTATCAGTCGCGCGTTGGGCCGTTGAAGTGGATCGGGCCTGCCACCGAAGAAGAGATTGAGACCGCATCGCTCGCAGGCCAGCATATCGTGATTGCGCCGATTGCATTCGTTTCCGACCATATCGAGACGCTGGTGGAACTCGGCGAGGAATACCGCGAAATAGCCGAAGAGAACGGCGTGGTGGGCTATACGAACGTTCCAGCCCTGGGCGTGAATGGTCTTTTCATCAAGTCACTTGCCGACGAAGTTGAAACGACCTTGGCGGGTGATGAGACGCTGAGATCCTGCTCTGGCGGCCGGATCTGCCCATCGGGCTTTAACAACTGTCCCTTTGAGGGGCTCGAAGAGCTTGCTAAGACCCCGCACGATGCCGATTTGAAATCGGAAGCTGCCTGAGGAATACCGCTTTGCTTCAAGCCTATATCTGGATCAAAGCGGTCCACATCATATTCGTTGTCGCGTGGATGGCTGGGCTGCTGATCTTCCCGCGCTATAAAATCCACCAATTAGGCGCCGTACCGGGCGGCGAGCTCGCGACCGCCATGTCCGAAGCGTCCCAACGGCTGCGGCGCATCATTCTTACGCCGGCTCTTATCGCTGTCTGGGGGCTCGGTCTCACCATGATTTGGTTGAATCCAGCTTTGCTGTCGCAAGGGTGGTTCCACACAAAGTTGGCACTCGTGCTCGTTCTAAGCGGACTCCATGGTTATTTGATCTCGATGGGCAAAAAGGTGGACGCAGGCGACGCGCCATTGTCGCAAAAGACCTTGCGCCTGCTCAACGAAGTCCCATTTATCATCATGATAGGGGTGGTGCTGCTAGCGGTCGCCAAGCCTTTTTGAGCGCTTTTCGCAGCGCTTTGACAAACTGTCAGAAAATCTTCGCTTGACGTTCTCTCCACGGCTTGATCAATAAAGCGTAACTGGGGATGGAGTACGTCTATCCAACACGACCGAACCGTCCGAGTTTCGGCACTTTTTCATAAAACAGGACATATGCCTGACACGACTTTTGATAACGTCACGCGCGTGACGCTGCGCGACCTTAAGGCAAAAAGCCCTAAGGACCTCTTGACCTATGCTGAGGAGCTGGAAGTCGAGAACGCGTCTTCATTGCGCACACAGGACATGTTGTTCGCCATTCTTAAAGAACTGGCGGAACGTGAAGTCGAGATTATTGGAGATGGCGTCCTCGAAGTCTTGCCCGATGGCTTCGGTTTTCTTCGTTCACCGGAATCCAATTACTTACCCGGGCCCGATGACATCTATGTCAGCCCCCAGGTTCTGAAGAAAGCGGGCTTGAGAACGGGCGATACAATTCAGGGCCCAATCAAGGAACCGCGCGAGAATGAACGCTATTTTGCGCTCGATGCGGTGAGCGCAATTAACTTTGAAGATCCTGAACGAGCGCGCCAGAAGGTCCACTTCGACAATCTGACGCCGCTTTATCCCGAAGAGCGCCTGGTTATGGAAAGCCAGGATCCGACCAAAAAAGACCGTTCCGGGCGCGTGATCGACATCGTTGCGCCAATCGGCAAAGGCCAACGCGCCTTGATCGTGGCGCCACCGCGGACCGGTAAGACCGTTCTACTGCAAAATATTGCGCGCTCCATCGAGGAGAACCATTCCGATTGTTACCTCATCGTTCTTCTGATCGATGAGCGGCCTGAAGAAGTCACCGACATGAAGCGGACCGTGAAGGGCGAAGTGATTTCGTCGACCTTCGACGAGCCAGCGACCCGCCACGTGCAGGTTGCGGAAATGGTCATCGAGAAAGCAAAACGCCTCGCTGAACATGGCCGCGATGTTGTTATCCTGCTGGATTCGATCACGCGTCTCGGTCGGGCTTACAACACGACTGTGCCGAGTTCGGGTAAAGTGCTGACCGGTGGTGTGGACGCGAATGCCCTGCAGAGACCGAAGCGTTTCTTTGGCGCGGCGCGCAACATCGAAAATGGCGGCTCCCTGACGATCATCGCGACGGCGCTCATCGAAACGGGATCACGCATGGACGAAGTGATCTTTGAAGAGTTCAAAGGTACCGGTAACAGTGAAGTCGTTCTGGATCGGAAAATAGCCGATAAGCGGACGTTCCCTGCCATCGACATCATGAAGTCTGGCACACGGAAAGAAGAACTGATAACGCCAAAAGAGCAGCTTTCGAAGATATTCGTGCTGCGGCGGATTTTGAATCCGATGGGGACCTCGGACGCGATCGACTTCCTGCTCGACAAACTGCGCCAGACGAAGACGAACGACGAATTCTTCGAAGCCATGAAGAATTAGGTCGCGGCCATGGCGGCCGACGACACCATCGTAGCTCTGGCCTCAGGCCCGTTACCGTCAGCGATTGCCCTCGTTCGAATTTCAGGGCCGGATGTTCGACGTATAGTGCGCTCCTTTCTCACAGTCCCCGATCTGCTGGACGCAAAGGCAACGCTTACATGCCTTCAGTGTACAGAGGGAAACCGCATCGATCAGGTGATCGCCACCTGGTTCCATGGGCCCCGAAGTTATACAGGGGAAGACCTCTTGGAACTCGGGGTTCACGGGGGGCGCGCTGTGGTCTCCAAAGCATTGGAGGCTCTCACCAGCCTTCCCGATGTGAGGTTGGCCGAACCTGGAGAGTTCACCAAGCGAGCAGTGCTGTCCGGAAAAATCGACCTCCTCGAGGCAGAAGGTATCGCCGACCTGGTCGATGCCGAGACAGAAGCACAAAGGAAACTGGCGTTCTCGCAATTAGACGGACGAAGCTCCGCCGTGTTCGCGGACTGGCACCGCCAATTGGTAGAGGCCATGGCGCTCGTAGAGGTTGCCGTCGATTTTCCCGATGAGGAAGACGCGCCGGACTTCACGCATGGGCCTGTTCTGGATCGGCTCGGCAAACTCGCCGGCGACTTGGACAGTGCGGTAGACGGCGCGCAAGCTGGCATGCAGATTCGAGATGGGGTCTCAATTGCAATTATAGGTGCGCCCAATGCGGGGAAGTCTACCCTCTTAAACCGGCTTGCAGCTCGAGACGTTGCCATCGTCACGGATCGACCCGGGACCACACGCGATGTCATCGAGGTGCCGCTCAACCTTGGGGGTTATCTTGTTCGACTGTCTGATACGGCAGGTCTTCGAGACAGCGATGACCCCATCGAAACAGAAGGCATTCGCCGCGCCATGGCCGCCGCACAAGAAGCCGACTTGGTGTTGGGCGTATTTGATGCAGCCGAGGAGATCACGCCACCAGAGATATTCTCTGAGGTATCACCAGATATTATAGTCGCCAGTAAAGCCGACCTGTTGGGTCAGCCCCAGAGTGTTTCACGTGAAACATTGTTGGTGTCAGCGAAGACGGGTGAGGGAATTCCTAATCTCCTTGCCGAATTGCAGACCCGGATAGAAGGCGTGACAAGCTCAAGCAGTCATCTCCTGGTTACGCGTGAAAGACATCTCAAGGCGCTTACTTTGGCGCGCGACTCCATCTTGCTCGCGATGGCAGGTCTTGAATCAGGCATGGGTGCGGAACTCGTAGCGGAAGATCTTCGCCTAGCAGGGCGTCAGTTAGAAGCCGTCCTGGGTCGGGTAGACGTCGAAGATATTCTTGGCCGGATTTTTTCGACCTTCTGCATTGGGAAGTGACGCGCGTCAGGTCTTCTCCTATATGGGACCGATAGACGGAACTCTCAGAATGCCAGACCCAATCTCATTTGACGTCATTGTTGTCGGCGGCGGCCATGCAGGCTGCGAAGCAGCAACCGCAGCCGCACGCGTCGGCGCCAAGACCGCGCTGATCACGCACCGTGCCGACACGATTGGTGAAATGTCCTGCAACCCGGCGATTGGCGGCTTGGGTAAAGGGCATCTTGTGCGTGAGATCGATGCGCTGGATGGCGTAATGGCGCGCGCAGCGGATGTTTCAGGTATCCAGTTTCGATTGTTGAATCGGTCTAAAGGACCAGCTGTATGGGGCCCGCGCGCACAGATCGACCGTGGTCTTTACCGCAAGGCGATGGGTGAGATTATTTCCGCCTATCCAAACCTGACGGTGATTGAAGATTCCGTCGACGATTTGGTTACCGATGGCGCAGCAGCCGTAGCAGGTGTATTTGGCGGCAGCGGACAAGTGTACCGCGCCGGAGCCGTTGTCATCACGACGGGAACGTTTTTACGCGGTGTGATTCATCGGGGCCAGGAGCGTATCCCCGCAGGTCGGCATGGCGAGGCGCCCGCCAACGCTCTTGGAGAGCGGCTGAGCGCCATGGAGCTGCCGCTTGGCCGTCTCAAGACCGGTACGCCCGCCAGACTAGATGGCGGTACGGTAGATTGGGATGCCTGCGAAAAGCAGCCCGCAGACGCCGAGCCGGTCCCGTTTTCATTCCTGACAGATGAAATTGAAGTCCCGCAGATATCGTGCGGGATTACGTTCACGACTCCGGAAACTCACAAGATCATCGCAGATAACCTTGGTCAGTCAGCCGTCTATTCCGGTGCGATTGCTGGGATGGGCCCTCGCTACTGTCCGTCAATCGAAGACAAGGTTGAGCGGTTTGCTGACCGCCAGCGCCACCAGATATTCTTGGAGCCCGAGGGGCTGGATGATCCCACCGTATATCCGAACGGCATTTCGACATCCCTCCCGACCGATGTGCAGGATGCGTTTTTGCGCACGGTTCCGGGATTGGAGCGCGCGAAGGTTCTCCAATACGGGTATGCCATTGAATATGATTATGTGGACCCGAGAGCTCTGCGGCCCACGCTCGAATTGAAGGCGATGTCCGGGCTTTTCCTCGCAGGACAGATCAACGGGACCACCGGTTACGAAGAAGCTGGTGCCCAAGGGCTGGTCGCGGGATTGAATGCCGCGCGGCTCGCGGGCGCTCAGGAGGGTGCCGTATTCGATCGAGCGGAGGGCTACATCGGTGTTCTCATCGATGATCTCGTCACCAAGGGTGTGACCGAGCCCTACCGCATGTTTACGTCCCGCGCTGAATACCGCCTCATGCTCCGCGCTGACAATGCAGACCAAAGGCTGACGCCGCGAGGCGTAGAACTCGGCCTTGTGGGGGCTCATCGCTCAGAATTGTTTCACGTGAAACACTCCAGACTGGAGTCCGCCCGGGAAAGACTGTCAAAGGCGAAGATGGCGCCTAAAGTGGCAGCGTCCCACGGGTGGGCCGTAAACCAAGATGGTCGCGTTCGATCCGCATTCGATTACCTGGCTTATCCTGGGCTGAGGTTCAAAGACATCCAGGCCGCTTGGCCCGAACTGTCCGACATCAGCGCTGATGATGCAGGTCAATTGGAGATCGAAGCGCAGTACGCAGGCTATATTGAGCGGCAGAAGGCCGACGTCGCGGCGATGCGCGCAGATGAGTCCCTTAAGCTACCACGGGCACTCGACTACGGTCAGATTGGCGGGCTTTCGAACGAAGTACGCTCTAAACTCGAGGCAGCGCGTCCAGAAACGATTGGGCAAGCGGGTCGGATAGAAGGAGTCACGCCGGGCGCCCTGGCGGCGCTCCTTGGATATGTCCGCAAGAACGGGCAGACTCGGAAAGCGTCGACTGGATGAAGGAGGGCCTCACCAATCGAGATGAGGTCATTGATGCCTTCAATGTTTCACGTGAAACACTCGAGCGTCTCGACGCGGTGATTGCGACGCTGGATGATTGGCGGCAGAGGGTCAATCTGATTGGGCCACGCGAATGGCCCGTCATCTGGTCGAGGCATGTGGCCGACAGTCTGCAATTGCAGGCCTTGGTCGGTACGCCGAATTCAATCGTGGATCTTGGGTCCGGCGCGGGGTTCCCGGGATTGGTCCTGTCTTGCGTTCTTGGTCCTTCAACCAAGGTCACGCTTGTTGAGAGTGTAGGAAAGAAGTGCGCGTTCCTTCGGGCGGCTGCCGAATCGGCTGTTTTGAACGTCTCCGTTTTGCAGACACGAATAGAGGCCGCACCGCCCTTTGACGCCGACATAGTTACCGCACGCGCCCTGTCTGCGCTCCCGAAACTTTTGGAATACGCCGCTCCATGGACCGAAAACGGTGCAATCTGCGTGTTTCCGAAGGGCGAATCGGTTGATGACGAATTGACTGAGGCGCGGCGAACGTGGAACTTCACGATAGAAGTCACGCCGAGTCGGACGTCACCTTCAGGTCGGATCCTGAAATTATCGGAGGTTCAGCGTCGTGAACCATGAAACGCGTATCCTCGCCATCACCAACCAAAAGGGCGGTGTGGGCAAGACAACGACATCAATCAATCTGGGAACAGCCCTCGCCGCAGTCGGCCGCCGCGTTCTGATCGTGGATTTTGATGCCCAGGGCAATGCATCAACCGGTTTGGGCGTTGCCAGACCTGAACGCAAGTTGACCAGTTTCGATTTGATCGTTGACAATATCCCAGTCGAAGATGCTGTCATGGAAACGCTCGTGCCGCGACTGGACATCGTCACGGGAGACGAGAATCTGTCAGGCGTGGAAACCGCTTTGGCGACCGATGGTCGACGCTCATATCGGCTACGCGAGGCCCTGCGGAGCTTTATGGACCGGCAGGCAGCGAAAGGGCTGCCGGCATATGACTTTATTCTGATTGATTGCCCGCCATCCCTATCTGCGCTGACAATCAATGCGATGACGGCGTCAGATGCCCTCTTGGTGCCGCTGCAGTGTGAGTTCCTGGCCCTTGAGGGATTGAGCCAGCTTCTGCGCACGGTCGAAGTGGTGCGCAGTGGATTGAACCCTGACCTCGAAATCCAGGGCGTTGTACTCACCATGTATGACCGGCGTAACAATCTCTCCGATCAAGTGGCCGATGAGGTTCGCGCTTTCTTTGGGAATAAGGTCTACAACACCGTCATCCCGCGAAACGTTCGCCTCTCCGAAGCGCCATCATTCGGCAAGCCTGCGCTACTGTATGACTATCGTTGCCCAGGCAGCGAGGCATACATCCGGCTGGCTTCAGAAGTGCTCCAGCGCGAAAACGCATTGAGAGCGGCCTAGAGATGTCAGATTCATCCAAATCCAAGCCCAGCCGATTAGGCCGTGGCCTGTCTTCATTGATAGGAGAGGTTGAGGCCGTTGAGCCTGCGTCTCCTGCGGCGGCGAGCTCGGACGAGCCGGTTACGGTGTCGCCAAAGTCCGAATTGGCCATAGCCGATATACGAGCAAACCCGGCCCAACCTCGGCAGATTTTCGACGAGGGCTCTCTCGAAGAACTGACCGAATCCATCAAGGCCAAAGGCGTGCTCCAGGCAATTCTGGTCCGACCGGACCCCAAGAAATCCGGCGCATATCAGATTGTTGCGGGCGAACGACGCTGGCGTGCAGCGAAACGGGCCGGATTGAAAACCATTCCGGCTGTCGTGAAAGACATGGACGAACTCGAGCTTCTCGAGATCGGGATTATTGAAAATGTTCAGCGCACGGACTTAAACTCGATGGAAGAGGCCGAAGCTTATGGCGCGCTGATGAAGCGTTTCGGACGCACCCAGGAAGGTCTCGCAGAAAGCGTGGGCAAAAGCCGCGCGCACATCGCAAACACCTTAAGACTCCTGAAATTGCCAGAGTCCGTGCGCGACATGGTGCGGGAACAAAAGCTGACTGCGGGTCACGCACGGGCACTTTTGATGGCACCAGAACCCGAATCCGCCGCTGAAACGGTGATTAACAAGGGATTAAGCGTTCGCGAGGCGGAAGCGCTGGTGAAGAAGGCACGCGATCAGGATGTGTTGGAGACCAAATCCGCAGTGGCTGCTTTGGCCAATGAGAAAGATGTCGATACTGCTGCTCTGGAAGCTGACCTGACCCGCACGCTCGGACTCGCGGTGGATATTCGCCACAAGGCGAATGGGGGAGAGCTGCGAATCAAATACCGCGATCTGGAACAGCTCGATGATATCTGCCGACGGCTAACCGCGAAGCGCGGATCGTAACTAGCGACCTGCCTTGGCCGCGGCGAGCCTGATTACATCGGTGACAAGGTGGCGCGTCGCTGGCCCGGCCATGGCCCCGGCAGTCTTCGCATCGGCCTCACATTGGTGAATTCGCGCTAGCAGCCGAACAAGCATTGCCGGTGTCCAGGATCTCAGGCTGGCCTTGAAAGCGGGCCACTGGTCGCGCCAAACCGGAGGACGCAGGCGCATTGCGCCATTTGCGTCTGAAACACCTTGATTGTGCGCGGAAAGAAGACGTTCAGCTTCCCGTTGGAAGGCGCGCAGGAGTGTTATTGAAGACGTGCCAACGGTTTCAAGGCGTTCCAATTCGGCCAGCGCGGCGCTGCCTTGCCCTTGCATGGCAAAAGAAACGAGCGCGGACTGGGCCGCTTCCTGTCCCGCCGCAGAGACGGCTCTGATATCGGCTGTGTTCAGCGGGCGCCCCAGGCCAACCCCATAGAGGGCAAGCTTGTTCACCTCGCCCCGGACAAGGCGCCGATCGCTCGGAAGCCCGTCTAGGAAAAGCGACAGCGCCTCTTGATCTATATCTACCACATCCTGCTGAAGTGCGTTTCGCACCTGTTTCTCAGTGTCTTCTTCCGTGTCTGCGAAAAGTTGGGCAGCCATGGTCGATGTCGCGGATTCGGCAATTTTTCTGAGTTTGGAGGTCTTTTTCAGACCGCTCGAGACCAGGATTAGGCGCGTATCATATCGACCAGGTGAGGCGTCAGCGGCTTCGATAGCGGCGACGAAGTGTTTGGAGAGCTTTTCATTCGACAGGCGCACTGTGAGAATTCGCATG